>CAJXPN010000248.1 GCA_913058025.1 uncultured Myxococcales bacterium
ATGTGTATAAGAGACAGAGGAGGAGCTCACTGAGAAGGACATCGCCGACGCGAAGGCCGCGGGCATCCTCGGGCTGGGCTCGACCCCCGAGGACATCACCCCCGGCGCCTCCAACGTCTACGGCGCCCGCTTCACCATCATCAACGAGCCCGTCACGCTCGCCTCCGCGGTCTCGGAGCCCACCGAGGACGTCATCAAGGTCTCGGCCAACGTGAAGTCGGTCTGCCAGGCGAAGGGTTGCTGGATGATGCTCGATGGTGAGGGCGTCGAGCTCCCCATCCGAGTGAAGATGAAGGGCTACAAGTTCTTCGTCCCCAAGAACTCCGACGGCGCCGCCGCCGTGCTCGAGGGCACCCTCCAGAAGACCGTCATCAAGAAGGCCGAGGCTCAGCACTACGCCGACGACGCCGCCAAGGGCACTGGCAAGCCCCCCGAGAAGGTCGCCGGGGACGTCGACTCCTACATCTTCATGGCCAACGCCATCCAGCTCACCAAGCCCAAGAGCTGAGTCGAGCTGACTTGCCCGAGCAGGGCCGGGCCTGAGCTGGCCCGGCCCGTGCCTCAGAAGATCTGCTTGCCCACCGCGACCCACGCAGACACGTGCGGCCCGCGAGCGAGCGCGGCGGTCTGAGGCGCGAGCCCCACGCGCGCGTCGATCTGCCAGTCGCCGAACCTGAAGTCGCCGACCGCGCCGATCCCCACCAGCGCCTGCTCGATCTCGATGCTCCTCGTGTTCGACGTCCTGTCGGACGCCTCGCTCGACAACCCCACGACGTCCACCGCGAGCCCGATCTCGGAGTTGGCCAGGACCTTCTGCATGACCTTGCCATGACCGGACACGAAGTTGCCGAGCACGTGTGAGGTCCAGGGGAGGCCGTGGACGGGGATCACGTAGGGGTTCATCCCGCCGACGCGCATGCGCGTGAGGTCGTCCTCGTTCTGACCCAGCGAGAGGAACGCCATCCCCTGAGTCCGCCCGCCGGACCACAGCTCGCGCCCTCCCCTCGCCCACGCCCTCAGCCACACCGGCTGACCCGTCGTGGCGTTTCGGCGGTCGACCGGTGAGAACGCTCCAGGGTCGAGCGCGCCCCATCCTGCGGTGTCGCTGCGCACGTCCGCGGCGAGCTCGAAGCCAAGGGCCCAGCCCTTGAACCTCCAGGACGTCCTGTGCGGGTCCGAGAACGACGGGTCGTGGTCCGCGTTCCACAGCGTGTAACGCATCCGCGCCTCGAACGCCCAAAGGTCGGGGGGCAGCGTGAGCGCGGGGGCGGTGTCGGGGTTCTCCCCGGCGAAGAAGAACCACTTGCGCACGCCCAGCTCGAACTGGATGTAGTGCGGCGCGTCCTGGATCTCGATGTGGGGTGCGGCGTTCAAGAAGCTCGCCCAGAACCCACGCGACGGATCGGCCAGCCCCCTGCGGTAGTGGTCACGCAGGAGCCCTCCGAAGAGCGCCTCGCCCTTGATGCGCCCTCCCGCGACGACCTTGTCCGACAACCTGACGTTCCTTACCGTGGCCTGGAGCGTGTCCGTGTTGAACAGCACCTCCAAATCACCGGCCTTCCAGAAGTCGTCCTTCTGCCACGCGATGAGCGCGGCGCCGCGTCCTCCCCCCTCGGGCATGAACCACGACTCTACCGCCAACATCGCGTACAGCCGGGAGTCCTTCTCTTCCTCCTCGACCTGCTCCAGCTCTTCGACCTCCTCGCCCTCGGACGACACGGAGACCTCATCGGCCGGTTCCACGTCGTCCTGCGCCCACGCAGGGGTGACCACGACCAGCGAGGCCGCAGCCGCGACCACCATCCACCATCTCTTCATCTCTTCCCTCACACGTCCGTTGCGTTCATCTCGCACACACTCTCCCCCGGCCTCATGAGAGGTCAACCCCTGAGCATCACCAGCGCCACCCCCAGGACCATGATCGTCGCGCCCCCGGCGCGCCGCTTCACGTCGCCCTCGCCGAAGGCGAAGTACCCGACCGCGATCGAGATCAGCACCCCGAGCGCGCGCTTTATCGTCTCCACGTAGGCGACCTCGACGTACTCGAACGCGACGAGCTGTGTGAAGTACGCCATCAACGAGACGACCCCCGCCACGACGATTAGCCCACCTCTCCCCGAGCACTCCTCGCGCACCCACGCGAGCCCCCTCCCCTTCAGCGTCCTCCACCCGCCATTGAGCGCGGTGAGCCCCACCGCGATCATGAGCGCGTGGAACGTGGGCGAGGTCCCCGCAGAAGCGCTCTGGTCCACCAGAGACGACACGCTCCACAACGACGCCACCCCGATCATGTAGAGGCTCCCGCGCTCTCGCCCGAGCGCGCGCAGAGGTTCGAGCGGGCCCGCGCCCTCGGAGCCAGGGTTGAGCAAGAACGCCCCGACGCATACGAGCATCACCCCGACCCAACCCTCGGGGGTCGGCGACGTACCGAACACCGCCAGCGCGACCAGCGCGGTGAACACGGGCGTGAATGAGAGGTAGGGGATGGTGAGGCTGAGCGGTGAGACCTGCACCGAGCGCATGAACATCAGGTTCGCGGCCACGTTCAGCGCGAGCGTGAACGTGTATTGCCATGCGTACTCGCTGCCCAGCGTGGGCCACTGAGGGAGCGCGAGCTGGAGCGCCCTCCCCGCCTCGGGCCCCGGCTGCACCAGCGCCCCCGCGATGAACGCCAGGCCCAGGATGGGGAGGTGAACGGCGTTGATCGCCGCGAGCGCCCCCGTCGCGCTCATCCCCTCGGTCGTCTTCTTTCGGGCGACGTCGAACGCCGACCAGCTCAACGCCGCCAACACCGCCAACGCGAACCCGATGGTGCTCTCATCCACTCGTGACCTCTCCGTGGCTCCCTCATCGACACGCCGCGCGTCGTGAAGGAGCCATGTGTGTCACGTCGGTGGAGATGTTTCACGTGAAACATCTCGCCACCCGCGGAGGGTGTTTCACGTGAAGAGCACGGCCCGAGACACAGAGCCCGAGTAACCCCGGTACGTCAGGTGTCGGAACGCCTTCTCCTTCTCGTCCTTCTCGAGCTCGTTGGGCTCCTTCCTGAACTTCTGGCGCACGCGCGCGGTCGCCGTCTCGATCCAGGTCTCCTCCTCGTCCTTGTCCTCGTCCTCCTCGATCACCTCGTGGATCGCGTCCGCGATCGTGTCCCCGTCGAAGCCCTTGACCATCATCTTCTGCCTGATGCGCATCGGGCCCCACTGGTCCCTCACCAACGCACGCGCGAACACCCTGGAGGTGCGCTCGTCGTCGACGTAGCCCGTCTCCTCGAGCCGGTCGAGCACGGGGTCGATTCGGACGTCCGGGTACCCGCGCTGCTTGAGCTTCTTCCGCAGCTCCGCTCGGGCGTGGTCCCTCACTCCCAGGATGTGCATCGCTCGAGTCTCCACCTGGAGTTCAGTGACCTCGTCAGGTCCCTTCTTCACGAAACGTTTCCCGAATCCCATACCGAACTCCTCGGCGCCTTGCCGCGCCTGCTCTTCCTCTATATCTCTTCTCGTCGTGGCGTCCCCTCCACCTCCTTAAGGTAGGCGCGGATGCCCCCAGGCTCAAACCCTTCGAGGCTCAAACATGGCCGACATTTCATCGGAAAACGATCATAATCAGGACGACCCCGTCGACGTCGACCCCGAAGCCGTCTCCAACGGCGAGGAAGAGGAGCCCCTGTCGCGGCGCTTCGTCATCGCGTGTTGGTCACTGCTCATCGTCCCCACTGCCCTCCCCCTCGCGTTCATCCCGGGCGTCCAGAACCTCAACACCGCGCTCATGCTCGCCGGGTTGAGCGCCATGCTCCTCGTGAGCAACGGGCTCGTCCTCGTCGTCATGATTCGGTGGGTCAAGCGCGTGCGCGCCGACCGCTGACTCCTCGGGTCGAGGCGCGCAGCGCTTGGCGGTTTGCGCGCGAACGCCCTTGTTGATACGTTCCCGGTCTTCGCGCACCCGCGCCTTGTAACTCGGTTCATGAGGTCCCACGTGGAAGACCCCGTCGACATCTCGATCGTCATCCCCATCTACAACGAAGAGGGGATCCTCTCGGCGTCTGTCGCAGACCTCACCGAGAAGCTGTCTCAGAACCCATCCTGGGCCTACACCTACGAGATCATCCTCTCGGAGAACGGCTCCACGGACTCCACGGTCAAGGTCGCCAAGGAGCTCCAAAAACACCACCCCGAGCTCCGCCTCCTCCACTCCGACGAGCCCAACTACGGGCTCGCCATGCGACGAGGCATCCTCGCCGCGCGCGGTGACGTCGTCATCTGCGACGAGATCGACCTCTGCGACACCGACTTCTACGTCCGCGCGCTCGCCAAGATCCACGACGAGGGCTACGACCTCGTCGTCGGCTCCAAGGCGCTCGACCGCTCCTACGACAAGCGGCCCGCCTTCAGGAAGCTCGCGACCACCGTCCTCAACTCGCTCTTCCGCGTCTTCCTCGGCTTCCAGGGCACCGACACGCACGGCCTCAAGGCCTTCAAGCGTGACCGCCTCCTCGCCGTCGTCGACCGCTGCCTCGTCGACAAGGACCTCTTCGCCTCCGAGTTCGTCATCCGCGCCGAGCGCATGGAGTACCGGATGACCGAGATCCCCGTCGAGGTCATCGAGAAGCGCCCCCCCTCCATCAACCTCGTCCGACGCGTCCCCAACGTCCTGCGCAACCTCGGTCGCCTCGTCTGGGTCATCCGCGTCGTCGACCGCTGAGAGGCCACTCCGGTATGAGCCTTCCGCCCGTCGCCTCGATCACCGTCGACCTCGACTCCGCCTACCAGTACCGGCACATCCACGGCCTCCCTCAGGTCGGCCGCGGTGACGACACCCCGCTCACGCTGGGCGTCGAGCGCCTGCTCGACCTCTTCGCCGCGCACGCCATCCCCGCCACGCTCTTCGTCGTCGGCGCCGACTCACAACGCCCCGCGCACCGCGCGCTCCTCGAGCGCGCACACGCCCGGGGCCACGAGCTCGCCAACCACACGTTCCACCACCGCTACGACCTGCGCTCTCGCCCACGCGCCGAGCGCGCCGCCGACATCACCGCCGGCGAGCTCCTCATCTCCGAGATCACGGGGTCCTCCCCCCTCGGCTTCCGCACGCCGGGCTACAACATCGACGAGGCGCTGCTCGCGGACCTCTCGGAGCGCGGCTACCTCTACGACTCGTCCGTGCTCCCCGCCCCTCCCTACTGGCTCGCCAAGGCCGCCGTCATGTCATGGCGCTCCGTCACGGGCTCGCCGTCGGGCTCCTCGACCACGCCCGCGCGCAACCTCCTGTCTCCTCTAGAGGCGTACCGCGCCGACCCGAGCGCGCTGTGGCGCGAGGACCCCGCCGGCTCGGCCATGTGGCAGGTCCCCATGTGCGTGATCCCTGGCGCGAGGGTGCCCGTCATCGGTACCTCGCTCCACCTCCTGGGCGCCAAAGGCTTCGACGCCGCCATGCCCGCGCTCGCCCGCGCCTACCCGCGGCTGCTCCAGATCGCGTTCCACGCCATCGACTTCGTCGACTCGACCGACCCAGGCCTCGAAGACCTCGTCGCCAGGCAGCCCGACCTCGCGGTGCCCTGGGAGACCAAGCGCTCCCTCTACGACCGCGTCTTCCAGGCGATCCGCAGGCGCTACCGGTTCTCGACCCTCGCCGACGCCGTCCGTTCGCTCGGCCCCCCGCGGCGAGCGTGACCCTCGCCGCGCCGTGCGCACGTTCGCCACGTGAAACACCCACGCGCGCAGAGCCGACATGAGCGACGACCACGACGACGGACCATCCTGGGACGGGCTCCTCTCCGGCTACTCGCCACGCGAAGACCGCGAGGCGCCCTTCCCTCCTGACCTGCTCGAGGACGAGTCTCCGGTGTTCCTCTCCGGAATGACCGACCTCGTCGCCGCGCTCGTGTCCTCGCGCGTGCTCGAGATCGTCGCGCGCCGAGGCGGCGCCCACCACACCCCCGACGCCTACGCATCTCTACGCGCTCGCCTCGCGCGCGCCCTCCCCTCCCACGTCGTCAACCACGCGGAAGCCGAGGCCGCCCGAGTCCTCTCGTGGCTCACCGACGCGTCGCCTCCCATCCCCGAGACCCCCGCGACCCGTCAGCTCGAGGCGATGGACGTCGCCGACCTCGAGACCCGCGCGGGGCTCGTCCGGTACGCCATGGACGCCGAGCTCGAGCTCGAGCTCGAGCACCACCTGCCGCGCGACGGCATCTGGGAGCGCCTGCGAGGCGTCCCGGAGGACCTCGTCACCGAGCCCGAGCTCTTCGTGGTCCTCAGGTTGTATGGAGACAGGGTGAGGGAGGTCCCGCTCGCCCACGTGCGCTGGGTGATGCCCGTCGAACCTCGCGGCCAGATCCGCCGCCGCGAGGCCCCGCAGATCGCAGAGGTCGTCACGTTTCCGGGCCGCTTTCGACCCGTCGGTCCGGTGCGTTCTGACGATTAGCTTTTGCTTTTCAAAGCCTTACGGTGTGCCGCCGTGGCGTTCTCGACCGCCTCGAGCACCACGTCCGTGGCCATCATTCGGGGGTCCCACAGGTCCTCGAGCGGGCGCCGCTGGAGCACGAGCCGCTCGGCGCGGCGCTGCGTGAAGGGGTCGTTGAGGTACGCCTTGAGGCGGACGAGGTGCGTGTCGCTGGCCTTGGCCCACTCGTTGTCTGCGTGGCGAGCGTCGATGCGCTTGGAGAGCGACAGGTTCTTCTCATACACCTGGATCTGTCTCTTATACACATCTCCGAGCCCACGAGACAGGCAGAAATCT
>CAJXPN010000249.1 GCA_913058025.1 uncultured Myxococcales bacterium
GCTCGGAGATGTGTATAAGAGACAGGCTCGAGCTCGGCGGCGGCGAGGCCGTCGAGGGTGACGGTGGTGGGGATGATGCCGTCGTCGCGCTTGTGGGGGTTGAGCGCGCGCGTGAGGAAGAAGAGCTCGTCGTCGTAGCGGATCGAGGCGGGCTCGCCGTTGACGAGCAGGGCGCGGACGCGGCTCTTGAGGCGCATGACGAAGTGGTAGTCGTCGTCGAGCGCGTAGGCGTCGCCGGGCGCGACGGCCTCGACGCGCGCGGCGCGGACTCCGACGCCGTCGAGCTTGTGCCTGAAGACGTGCGCGACCCGCCCGCCCGCCGGGATCTCCTCGACGCGCCCGCTCGCCACGCGTTCGCCGCCGATGTGGAGGTGAGCGAGGACGTCGCTCGCCGGGTTGCCGGAGAAGTTCTCGAGCGTGGCCTCGACGCGCCAGGTGGCCTCGTCGCCGGCGCCCTCTTGTGCGTAGGAGACGTCGACGACGCCGACGTTGGCGGGGGCGTTTGCGTCGTCGCGGACGCCGAGCAGCTCGACGATCGCGTTGGGCGGCGCGGAGGGAGGGGGCACGTCGCCGGCGAAGTCTGAGATGACGATGATCTTGCGGTTCGGGAGCTGGGAGGAGGAGAGCAGGGCGCCGGCGGCCTGGACGGCGGCGCCGAGGTCGACCTCGCGGCCACCGGGCGAGAGCGTCTTCGCGAGCTCGCGCACGCGGGCGTGCTCGTCTGTGAGTCGGCCTGGTGCGTCGTCGAGGGAGCCGGCGTCGATGAGCGCGACCTCGTCCCAGGGGCGCAGCCTTGATAGCTCGTCGTCGAGGAGGTCCTCCGCGGTCCCCCACCAGCGCTGCGTGAGCATCGACGCGCTGGTGTCGACCACGAGCACGACGGCCGTCGGCATGCGCTCGCCCGCGGTGACGCCGCGCTCGGAGAGGAAGAAGGGCTTGGAGAGCGCGAGCGCGAGCAGCGCGATCGCGAGGACGCGCAACGCCATGAGCAACCACTGGCGCACCTTCACGCTTCGCGCGGTGCGTTGGTTGCTCTCGAGCAGGTAGGCCATCGCAGGGAACGGGCGGCGCACTGCCTTGCGCCTGTTGAAAAGGTGCACGAGCAGTGGCAGCGCAGCGGCCGCGACGCCGATCAGGAAGAGCGGTTGGAGGAAGTTCATGCGTCTGGTGTGCGGCGTGGGTGCTGTACGGACATGACGGGCTGGATGTGTAACCGGTCAGGGTTCTACCACAATCCTGAGTCGGTCGAGATCTTCGCCTCGACGCCGAGCGCTTTGACCGCGGCCTCGAGCTCGGTGACGTATCCGTCGAGCCCTTCGTAGCGAGCGCCCTCGAACGTGAAGCGTTCGAGCCTGGGCGCGTGCGTGGCAAGGAGCGGAACGTCGGCGAGCGTGCCCTTGCTGAAGTAATTCTCGGAGCAGACGAACTCTCGTAGCTCGCCGAGGTGTGGGGAGGAGAAGAGGTCGCGGAAGCCGGAGCGGCTGACCTCGTTGAGCGTGAGGTCGAGGTGGCGGATCGTGGCGAGGAGAGGGCTGCCCGCGAGAGCGGCGGCGCGCTTGTTGTTGATCTGGAGTTCGCGCAGGTCGAGCGCGTCGCAGTACTTGATGTTGGGGTTCCAACGTTTGGGCGTCTTCATCGCGCCCGACGCCAGCTCGACCCAGGCGCGGGGCGCGACGCGGGGGACGTCCTCGGGCCACTGATGCGCGAGCGTGTCGGTGAGGTAGGAGTCGATCTCGACGGTCATCTTCTTGCCCTTGAGGGGCTCTAGGATCACGCAGACGGCGGCCCATGTCTCGACGGACGGTGTGTTCTGCAGGGCGCTTCGTAGGTCTCCGAACGTGGCCATGTCGAGTGCTCCTTGGGTCATTGTCGGGTTTGGCTCAGGATCTCTCGGTTTGCGTGCCATGCTCAGATGCGTGCCATACCCGCTCGATCAAGAGGTCAACCAAACCTATTGCAGTGGTGCAGTTCTCTTCATCGCTTCGAACGAAAATGTTCGTGTTGCTGTGGGACACGACGATCGTCACGTTTGATATGTCCCGCTCGTGAAACCTCTGTACGGACAGACCTGCGTCGTCCAATCCGAGTATCTCGATGAGTCGTTGTCTTATGGCGAACGAGAGTTCGAGCTGCGTCTCTCGTGGAGAGCGTTTGTAGTCGATGTCCTCGCGCTGTTCACTCAACCCGGTGGGTATGTGAGTGATTCGCGAAGAGTAGCCCGAGTCGTTGTAGATCACTTCGACGTCGAACGCAGATGTCGAGAAGAAGCCCATGCCAGTTCCTTCTTGTGGCCTCAGCGCGTCGTACGGCGCCTCGAATTCAGAAGTATACCTCGCTGCCTTCAACAACAGTAATCATGGCGATGAGCGGATGCTCCATGAAGGCGCAGAGGAGAGTGACTCGTACCCTTCATGAGGGGTCGTTCGTTCCCCTGGCTGCCCGACGATGAGCGTGACGCCCTGGGGGGCTGGACCGAGGTGAACGTCCCCCCACTCATGCACGACGAACCCTTCGCGGGCCGAGTGCGACGCGGATGTGTCCGGTTCGGCTCGCGTGGTCTCGTCCTGCGCCGCATGGTGCTCTGGACGCCTCCTCGAGGTCGGGAGTACTTCGGACGCTTCGGTCCGAGCAGGACGCGGTATGACAGGGGGTCGGATCCAAGCGCAGTTTCTGATGGGTTTCGATGCGATCTGGGCATGAGCGGCCGCCGACGCGGCGGCGTGGCGCAAGAAATAGAGAGGCCGCGCGGTCCTGATGGGACGGCGCGGCCTCGTCACTGGAGGACGGTCACGTCACGAGGACGTGAGCGTGTTCACTTCTTGGCGGCCTTGAGGGCCTCGTCGATGGCGGCCTCGAAGGCGGGGACGCCCTGGGCGCCGACGATGCGGGTGCCGTTGATGAAGAAGTTGGGGGTACCGCGGACGCCGATCTTGGAGCCCTCGGCCATCTCGGACTTCACCTGAGCGGCGGTGGAGGGGTCGTTGTAGTCCTTCTTGAACTTCTCGACGTTCAGGCCGATCTGCTGGGCGTAGCCAGCGGTGAGCGAGTCCATGTCGGCGCCCTTGAGGGAGCGCTGGTTGGCGAAGAAGAGGTCGTGCATTTCCCAGAACTTGCCCTGCTTACCGGCGGCGATTGCGGCGCGGTGAGCGGCCTCGGCCTCCTTGTGGAAGTTGAGCGGGAACGCCTTGAAGACGAGCTGGACCTTGTCGCCGTACTTCTTGACGACCTGCTGGATGGTGGCGTCGGCCTTGGAGCAGTAGGGGCACTGGAAGTCGGAGAACTCGTAGATCTTGACGGGGGCGTTCTTGTTGCCCTTGAAGTAGGACTTGCCCAGCGAGAACTCCTTCATGTCGACCTTGGCGGCCGGCTGAGCCGGAGCCGGGGCGGCCTTGGGGGCGTTCTTGGTGTTGACTGCGACGAGCTCGGCGTAGAGCGCGTCACCCTTGAGGCCCTTCTCCTTCTTGATCTTCTTGGCGAGCGCGACCTGCTTGTCGATCTCGGCCTTGAAGCTGGGGTAGGGGCGAGCGCCGACGATCTGGACGCCGTTGACGAAGAAGTTGGGGGTTCCGCGGGCGCCGACCTTGGAGGCGAGCGCCATGTCCGCCTTGATCTGAGCGGCGAGGGCGGGGTCGTTCATGTCGGTCTCGAACTTACCCATGTTGAGGCCGAGCTGCTTGGCGATCTGCGTGAAGAGCTCCTGGTTGGTCTTGAGCTCCTTCTGGCGGTTGAAGAGCTGGTCGTGCATTTCCCAGAACTTGCCCTGCTTGCCCGCGGCGAGCGCGGCGCGCGCGGCCGGCTCGGCCTGCGGGTGGAAGTTGAGCGGGAGGTGCTTGAACACGAAGCGCACGTCCTTGGAGTGGTTCTTCATGATCTCGTCGACGACGTTCATGCCCTTGACGCAGTAGGGGCACTGGAACTCGGAGAACTCGACGATCGTGACGAGCGGGTCGGTCGTGTTGCCCTTGACCATGTCGTTGGGTCCGACGGGGACCATCGCGACCTTGGTCTGCGGGGCGGCCTTGGGCTTCTTGGCCTCGGCGGCCTTGAAGTTCTTCTCGACGGCGGCGGCGTAGACCTTCGACTTGGGCGTGCCCGACTTGATCATCGCCTTGGCCTCGGTGAGGCGCTCCTTGAAGACGTCCTCGAAGGCGTTGAGGGGCTGCGCGCCCGACATGCGCGAGCCGTTGATGAAGAAGTGAGGGGTGCCACGGACGCCGATGGAAGCGGCGAGCTTCATGTCGTTGTCGATGGTCGCCTGGTACTCGGGCTTGTCGAAGTCGGCCTTGTACTTCTCGACGTCCAGGCCGAGCTTACCGGCGAAGCCGGCGGTGTAGCCCTTCATGTCCTGAGCGTTGGCCTTGAAGGCGGAGTAGTTCTGGAAGAGCAGGTCGTGCATCTCCCAGAACTTGCCCTGCTCACCCGCGGCGAGCGCGGCGCGCGAGGCGAAGGGCGCCTCCTTGTGGAAGGAGAGAGGATGGTGCTTGAACACGATCTTCACGTCCTTGGGGTACTTCTTGACCAGCTGCTTGAGCGTGTTCGCGCCCTTGTTGCAGTAGGGGCACTGGAAGTCGGAGAACTCGATGACCGTGACGAGCGCGTCCGGGTCGCCGTAGACCGCCGAGGTCCCCACGGGGATCTTGGACGAGTCGTCGCCCAGGTTGGCGGCGCCGCGGGCGCTGTCGCCCCCGAACGTCGGCGCGGCCGCGCCGCCGATGGCGCCTGCGGCCTCGGCGGGGGCGTTGCCGTTGGTCTGGGTCTGCGTTCCGCCGACCATGTAGCCGCCGCCGAAGGCGACGACCGAAGACAGGATCGACGCGATGACGACCTGAGATGTGTTGTTGCTGCCGTGCTGTGCCATGTGAGGACACTCCTTTTTGGGGGGGCTCGCGCCGCGAGGCGCACGCTCAAGTGCGACGCCGTTGGTACGCGGCGGATCGGGCCCCTGTGAACGCGTCCGCCATGGGCGAACACGCGTCGTGTTTTTGGGCGAGAGAGGTCCTCGTATACAGAGGATCACCGCGCGCCCCACTTCTAAATGTCTCGAGAGGTTCGGGCCGCGTCACCTCGGAGGTGTGACGGCGCCGCAGGCGTGAAGGACCACGCCCGATGTTCTCAGCCCCGAGGAGGCATCTCCGGGAGTCGGCCGTGGCCGTCGGAGGCGCCGATCTGGAGGGTGGTCCAGACGCGAACGCGCAGGACGCTCGCGGTCTTGGTCGGGGGTGGTCCCCTGGGGGTCGTGATCCCGATGGTTCGCAGCGCGCCAGGCGTCGCGATGTCGATCGAGATCACGGAGGGGAGCGGGGGCTGAGACTCACACTGGTCGGGCGACGAGGTGAACATGCACATCGAGCGGGCCTCTCCGAGGGCGCGGAACGCGTCCTCGCTGAGGGTGGCCGTCGTAGGCAGCGGGTCCCAGAGGGAGCCGTCGTCGTCACCGAGCTGGCCCTCGGGCTCTTCGGGTACGCACAGCGCGTCAGAGGAGCCGAGCGCGCCAGCGTCGCATCCCTGAGACGCCTCGGCGTCGTGGAGGCGCTGGAGGAGTCGAGCGATCTCGGCATCGTCCATCAACGACGCGTCGCGCATCATCGAGGCGGCCGGGCTGTTGGGCGACCAGGTCTCGGACGAGGACGGCGTGAACACGGAGGCGTCACACTCGTTCGGTCGCTCCTGCAAGAAGTCGCTGGCGCCGGGGAGCGCGAACGCCGCCGCCGCCGAGCCCGTGATCACGCACACCCAGAGCATGCACAGAGACCAACGCATCGCCTTGGCGATCGCGCGGGGTACGTGCTGTGGGTGTGGTGTCATGCGCCGGGCCTGCCGTTTCTCGAGGGGAATCAGGGCGTCGAGAAGACGCTCCGAGCGCGCACCCTAGTGGATGCGGTCGGGGCGATCAAGTCGACGCGTGGGGCAAACAGCCCGCGAGCGCGGCGTATTCTCGCGCAGACGTCGCCGCGCGCGCTGGCGCGCGTCGTGCCGATGATGCAAGGTTGTCCGCCCGCCGGAGGTCCGTCCGGCGACGTCGAACAGGAGAGGTCGTGCGTTGAAGCTCTCGGTCGTGATCCCTACGCTCAACGAGGAGCGTTGGATCGAGCACAGCGTGTCCGCCGCGCTCGCGAGCATGAGCGCGTGTCGGATCGACGGGGAGGTGATCGTGGCCGACGGCGGCAGCGAGGACGCGACGGCGCGCCGCGCCGCGCGCGCGGGCGCCCTCGTGGTACGCTCCACGCGAGGTCGCGCAGCGCAGATCAACGAGGGGGCAGGGCGCGCCGTGGGGGACGTCATCGCCGTGGCGCACGCGGACGTGCTCGTCTGGCCGCGCGCGGTGGCGGCGATGCGGCGCGCGTGGGACGAAGGCGACGCGGGCGGCTGGTTCGAGATCGTGCTCGCGCCCGAGCTCGACGTCTGGCCCTCGCTGCTCTGGCTCCCGACGATCGCTCGAGGCATCAACTGGCGCACGAGGACCTTCCACAGCGCGACCGGGGATCAGGTGGTCTTCGCGCGCCGCGAGGTCTGGGACGCCATCGGCGGCGCGCCCGACGTGCCGATGCTCGAGGGGTGGGAGCTCGCGAAGAGGATCACCGCGCGCGGTCGCACCCGCACGATGGGGCCGTTCGTGAGGGTGTCGGGTCGCCGCTGGGAGCGCGGCGGCGTCTGGCCCACGATGGCGCGTATGTGGGGGGTGCGCGCCTGTCTCTTATACACATCTCCGAGCCCACGAGACAGGCAGAAATCTCG
>CAJXPN010000250.1 GCA_913058025.1 uncultured Myxococcales bacterium
CGGCAGCGTCAGATGTGTATAAGAGACAGCGCTAGGCCTGACCGCCGCCGGTCCGACCGTCGACATCCGCCCCTCGATCGCCGCTCGCCCCGGCGGCGGCGCGCTCACGTGGTACCGCGCCGCGCCCTCACCCGTCGCAGGCGACGTGTACATCTCGAGCTTCGAGAACTCGGGCGGCGCGTTCCTCATGGGGAACCCGCTCAAGATCCCGACCGCGAACCCGGGCAGGCCCCCCTACGGCCCCGCCATCACCCACGTGGGCGACGGCGTCTACTTCGTGACATGGAGCGAGGGCACCTCGATCGGCACCGCCACGCTCAAGGGCCGCTTCGTGCAGCCGTGAGCGCCCCATCCGCGGACGCTCACCTCCACTGCCCCGTGATCCTCGAGGGCAGCGTCTCCGAGCGGGCGAGCGTCTCGGTCGCCTCCGAGGTGAGCCGGTGGATCTCGAGCTCGACCAGGTCGCTCAAGTGAGGCGACTGCGCGATCGCCCGGACGCCGTCCAGGCCGAAGGCATTCCCGCGCAGCTTCAGCCGCCTCAGGCCGGCGCTCTTCGGGGAGGTCACCAGCGCCCTCACCCCCGCATCGCCCACCTGGTTTCCGTTCAGGTCGAGCTCGCGAAGATCGCTCATGAGCTCGCTCGCCAGCAGCGCCATCA
Organism: uncultured Myxococcales bacterium; assembly: GCA_913058025.1. Taxonomy (GTDB): domain Bacteria; phylum Myxococcota_A; class Bradymonadia; order Bradymonadales; family Bradymonadaceae; genus CAJXPN01. The sequence continues at coordinate 659 of CAJXPN010000250.1, forward strand.
CGCCCGCGTCACCGATGCCGTTGCTCGACAGGTCGAGCGTCCTGGGCCTCATGGCCGGGCACCCCTCGACCATCGAGCGCACGCCCTCGTCCATCAACTCCACGCCGCCGAGGTTGAGCGAGCGCACGCGCTCGATGACCGTCCCGCGGAAGCGCACCCACGCGCCCAGGTTGTTCTGCGAGAGGTCGAGGTGACGCAGCGACGGCATCGCCGCGACGTGGCGCAGCGGCTCCAGATCCTTGGGAGTCAGGCTCAGGCACGCGAGGTCGAGCCACTCGAGCTTCGCCGCCCACCTCCCCGACACCACCGCGTCCACGCCGCGTCGGTACAGGCTGTTCCCTCGCAGCGAGAGATGCGTGAGCCCCGAGAACGTGTCCCGGGACGACAGCTCGATGATTCGATCGCTGTTCAGGTGGTTCCAGCCGAGGAAGAGCCGCGTCAGGTTCGTCGTGAGCGTCGCGTCGAGGAGCGACGCGTACACACCGGGGTCCTTCAGACGGCTCACCATGAAGAGCTTCCTCGGGAGCTCCCCGACGACCCCGAGTTCGCCGCTCAGGTAGCGCGGAATCCATCGATCCGGCACCACGCGGTCGTCGTCGGGCCAGCGGTCCATGTAGCCACTCAGGTAGGGCACGACGACCTCCTCGAGCTCTCGCCGATCCCCCCAGCGCTCGAGCGCGCCGCAGAGCTCGAACCAGAGCGCAGCGCTCGGCTCACCCTGAGCGATCGCGCGCACGTCGCCGAATGTGGTGGGCCTCTGGGTCATCTCGTCGCCGGGTCCATGGAGGTCACGCTCGCCTCGCCACACGAACCTAACACGCGCTCCCATACGCGTGAACCGAGCCCACCTCGAGGCGAAGCGGCCGCACCCGCGGCGGCGATCGTCTCATCAAGAGAAGAAGCGTCGCAACGAGCCCCACCAAGCCCTCACTGGGTGCTATGATACGAGCTGTATCGAGACCCTTACGACCCATCGGATACACAAGGCCCCTCCCCACGGCACCGCCCTCATGCATGCGCCTCACCACCAGAACTCCGACGCGATCCCCGCGCACCGCCCCGCCACCGCGCTCCTCGAGGTCGACCTCGACCTTGGTGAGTTCACCGACGAGCTGGGTCGGCGCGTGATGCTGCGTGGCGTCAACGTCGGCGGGCGCAGCAAGCTCCCGCCCTACCTCCCCTTCGAGATCGACGACGTCCGCTCCGACGACGAGGTGCGCGAGCGCGCCGACAGGCTCTTCGCGACCGTCGCGTCGTGGGGCTGCAACGTCGCGCGCTTGCTGTTCACGTGGGCGGCTGTCGAGCCGGGGCGAGGCGTCTTCGACGAGGCGCACATCGCGCGCGTCGGTATGTTGCTCGACGCCGCGTGGTCCCACGGCGTGCGCTGCTTCCTCGACTGCCACCAGGATCTGTTCGCCGAGGCGCTCGGCGGCTCCGGCGCGCCGCGCTGGGCGCTGCCGCAGGAGGCGCGCGGGCGCCAGCGCACCGACTCGCCCTCCTGGTTCATGCACTACTCGCTCGACTCCGACGTCATCCGCGCGTTCGACCGCTTCTGGGAGAACGAGGACTCGCTCCAGGACGACTTCGTGCGCATGTGGCTGCACATGGTCGAGCGCCTGGGCGACCACCCGGGGCTGTGCGGCGTGGAGCTGTTCAACGAGCCCGGCTTCGGCTCGGCCGACCTGTCGTGGTGGCGACACAACCGCCTCGCGAGGCTCTACCAGCGCCTCATCGACGCCATCCACGCCACCCACCCCCAGCTCGTCGTCTTCTACGGGATGCCAGGGCTCGAGTTCATGGGCCTGGGCCCCGACGAGATCGAGCTCCGCGGCGACCCGCTCTGCTACGCGCCGCACCTCTACGATCCCGGCCTGCTCGCAGCCTGGCGAGCCGGCACGACCTACGACGTCGACCCGATCATCGCCTCACTCGGCCAGTTCCAGGTCGAGCGCGGCGTCCCCACGCTGATCAGCGAGTTCGGATCACAGGTCGGCGCCATCGACGGCCCTGTTTGGTTGGGCCGCGTCCTCGCCGCCATGGACGAGCACCGCGTCAGCGGGACCGTTTGGGAGTGCTCCCACTCCGACGTGCTCTGGAACCACGAGGACCTCAACCTCCTGTTCCCAGACGGCACGCCTCGCCCGCTCGTCGACGCGCTCTCTCGCCCCTACATCCGAGACCTCTCGGGAGACGAGGCGCACATCACGTGGGACCGACGCGCGCGCACCGCGCGCGCGACCTGGATCGCCGGAGACGCGGCCACAGTGATCTGCATCTCCAGGCACTGCGCGCCCGAAGGGCTGCGCGCGCTGACCGTCGACAACGCCGAGTTCACCTACGACCCGGAGCTCGGAGAGCTGCGCGTCCTCGCCGCCCCCGGCGACGACGTCACCGTCTCGATCGAGCTCGCCTGAGCCCGAACACGCCGAACACGAACAGCGCGAGGCCGCCCGCGGGCACCGCACCCGAACCAGGCGCCGCGCAGCCGCATCCGCTGGCGAGCTCGCCGGGCTCGGGCGGCGGGTTCATCGTGTCCAGCCCCAACGCGGCCACGTCCTCACGGACCATGAACTCGAGCTCGTCCGAGCTCGCCTCCGTCGAGCCACCGCTCGTCGGCCCGACCGCCACCGACGCGCCCGATCCCGCCGGACCCCACCGGTCCCAGTCGGGGTTCGAGCACGACACCGGACCCGTCCAGTAGTTGCGCATGATGTAGCGCCCCTGGAACTGGTTGAAGCCCAGGTCGGACGTCGACGCGCCCTTCTCCAACGCCCCGTCGCGGGCGACCTGGCGCCCCCCGACGATCGCGCCGGCCGTCTTGAAGATCAGGTCCTCTCCCAGCGCCCCCTTGGCGTAGCGGGCATGCAACCTCGTCAACGTCCAGTTGAACACGCTCCCCTGCCCCACGACGTCACCGCCGAGCGTGGCGATGTCCTCCTGCGTCAGGCCACCGAACCCGCCCGCTGAGGTCGGCGGGCACGGGTCGCACTTGGACGCCTGCCAGGAGTACTCGGTGACCACCGCGCCGGGGTTCTCGGACACGGTGCGCTCGAAGAGCGCGCTGTAGAACGCGCCGAACTCCGCCACGACGCTGGAGTCGACCTCCAGGTTCGTGGGGATCGTCACGTTGGGGTAGTTCGCGACCTCGTAGCGCTGGTTGTCCGAGAGGATGCTCACGATGAGGTCCTGCTCGTCCTTCGCGTTGAGCATCCCCAGGCGCACCGGCAAGGCGAACTCGGCGGAGTCGTACTCGAAACGCAGCGGTGAGAGCACGGCGCGACCGCTGGAGTCGAAGGTGACCTCGGCCGGGTCGACCTTGGCCACGAAGAAGTACATCCCCTGCGTGATGTAACCCTGGAGCACGTCGGCCGCGTCGTCCGAGACCGCGTAGCCGTTCCCGTCGAGCCAGCTCATCAGGCCGGTGGCCTGCGTCGCCGAGAGCACCGAGATGTCGTACTCGCCGACCTCGAACTCGGCCTCCACCGTGACCTGCCCGTCCCAGCCGCTGTTGTTGCCTTCGTTCCTGCTGGTCGCGAGCGGCACGGGGGCGTCGTCACTGCAGAAGAGGCAGGGGAACCGGAACTCGTCGCAGGGGTCCTGCTGGTCGTAGGCGACCAGGCGCGGCGCGCCCATCGCGTCGACGTCGGCGAAGACCTCCCGCGGCAGCGTCTTCACGTCGTCGGGCTCGAGGACCACGGGGACGGGGACGACCATGGCGAAGTCCTTGATCGGACCCTGGTAGTCGTTCTGCATCGAGAGCACGGTCTTGGTCCCGCCGCGCATCAGGACGACCTGCGTCGCGCCGTTGAACAGGTCGGCGTCACCGCCCGACACGTACGTCCCGCAGAACGCCCACGCCTGGCTCGACCACGCCAGCGACGCGCACACACACGCCACGCCCCAGGCCACCTTCTTCACGCTCTTCATCCTCGCCCTCCTATCCGTCTCGACCACCGTTCACACATTCTGTCACCCAAGGAGGTCACGCGTCGCGCTCGCGGCGCGCCCTGCGGGCGCCGAACACGCCGAGAACGAACAGCGCGAGGCCGCCCACCGGCGCAGCGCCCGAACCAGGCGCCGCGCAGCCGCATCCGCTGGCGAGCGAGCCTGGCTCGGGCGGCGGGTTCACGGTCTGGATGCCCAGCGGCGCGACGTCCGCGCGCACGAGCTCCTCGATCGGCGTCTGCGTGGCGCTCGACGCGCCGCCGTTGTTGGGCGACGGCGCGAGCACCGCGCCGTTGTTCACGGCCTGGAACCGCCCCCACGTCGGCGCGGCGCAGCGGACCGGCCCCGTCCAGTAGTTTCGGATCACGTAGCTCGACATGAACTGGTCGGGAAAACCGTCGTCCATCAACTCACCCTGACTCCAGACGACGGCATTGGCCGTCGGGATTCCACCGAGTAATGGCCCCGCCTTCTTGAACACGACATCCTCGATCTCACCGGACGCGTCCACCCGAAGGTGGAGGCGGGTCAGCGCAGCGCCCCCCATGGTGAATGCCTCATCCTCATGGACCCCCGCGAGCTCCGCCAAGTCGATGAAGTAGGTGTCCCGAAACATACCCAGGCCACAACCTCGACAACTCACCGGGCCACGGATGGAGAACTCGGTCGCGGAGAACATCGTCTCGCCCTGGGCGGCCTCGTCGTAGAGCGCGCGGTAGAAGCCGCCGAAGTCGTCCCGGACCTCGCCGGAGACCTCGAGGTTGGTGGGCATCGTGATCTGGGTGTAGTTGGACGCCTCGAAGCGGCCCTCGTCCGAGAGCACGTACGCGATGACGTCCTGGGTCCCGGGCGAGTTCACCGTCCCCAGGCGCACGGGCAGCGAGAACTCGGTCGAGTCGTACTCGAATCGCAGCGGCGGGAGGACGGCCTCGCCGTCCTCGAAGGCGACCTTGGAGGGGTCGACCTTGGCCACGAAGAAGTACATCCCTTGCGCGATGTACCCCTGGAGCACGTCCGCGGTCTCCGATGGCACGTCGTAGCCGTTCTCGGTCAACCACGTGAGCAGCCCCGCCGAGTCGTCCGCGCTCAGGATCACGATCTGGTAGGCGTCGACGTCGAACTCCGCCTCCACCACGACATCCTCGACGCCACCACTGTCTACAACGGAACCCACGGGCACAGTGTTCAAGCTCTCGCCGCCAGAGAAACGCGCGTCTCCGCGGGTCGGGTCGTCGATGTCCGGGCACGGGTCCTGCTCCTCCAGCTCATAGAGGCGAGGGGAAGTCATCGCGTCGAGGCGCGCGAAGATCGCGGGGTCGACCACGGCGACCTCGTCCTCCTGGAGGACCTCCGGCACCGGGATCACCAGCGCGAAGTCCTTGACCGGGCCTCGGTAGTTGTTCTGCATCGTGAGCACGGTCCGCGTCCCGTCGCGCACCAGCGCGACCTGGGTCGCGTCCGTGTAGAGGTCCGTCGCGGTCTGTCCGGGCACCGGGAGAGGTTGCATGAAGCACCCGCACGAGGCCGCGGCCTCGGCGCTCCAGAGCACGCACGCCGCCGCGGCCGCCGTCACACACCACATCTTCGTCTGGTTCATGTCCCCTCTCCACGCGCTCAAAAGGTCTCAATCGAGTATGCTCGGAGTCTATCTCAAAGCTTCAACGCGAGACAACACGCCCCCTCGCGCCCGCTCATGACGCGCACTTCCCCGTGTGTTATCAAGACTTTCCACACCACACGAGAGGCTCGCCCACATGGCACGAAAGCTCGAGGCGCTCAACGGAGTCGACGCGGCGTGGCTGCGCATGGAGTCACCGACGAACCTGATGGTCGTCAACGCGCTGCTGCGCTTCGACGCGCCGCTGAGCTACGACGAGCTCGTCGAGCTCGTCGAGGAGCGCCTGATGCGCTTCAAGCGGTTCCGCCAGCGCGTCGTGTACCCGAAGAGGAAGATGGGGCGCCCCCACTGGGAGGAGGACCCGACGTTCGACGTCGGCGCCCACGTGCAGCGCGTAGCCCTGCCCGAGGGGGGCACGCCCGCGCTCAAACGCTGGATCTCGGACCTGTCTCTTATACACATCTGACGCTGCCGACGATCTACTCTGTGTAGAT
>CAJXPN010000251.1 GCA_913058025.1 uncultured Myxococcales bacterium
AGGCGTCGAGGGTGCCGGTGAGGGGGAGGGACGCGCCGACGGCGGGGGAGAGCTCGTCTCCTGGCCCGATCTCGATCGAGCCGTTGTAGGAGAACGTGGAGACGTCCTCGGAGTTCGTGAGGTTGCTGATGAACTGGATGTAGAGCTTGGGCCTGGCGCCGTCGAGGTAGGCGAAGACGTTGACGTTGTCGCCGCCTTCGAGCACCGGGCCCTGGAAGTTGAGGTCGGCGCCGCCGTCGTCGTCGGTGTCCAGCCCGAACAGGACGCTGGAGCCCGGAGCGCCGGTGTTGAGCGCGGTGGACGACGTGTTCGGGTCGACGTCCGAGACGAGCGGGCCGTACGCGCCCACGGAGTCGATGAGCGCGTCGATCTGGCCCACACCGTCGGCGCCGTGGAAGACGCGCAGGCGCATGTCGAGCGCGGCGATGGGGGAGACGTCGTCGACGATGTTGGTGAACGCGACGTTCCCCAGCTCGCGGTACATCAGGATCGTGTTGGACGTGCCCGGGTCGAGCATGAGCTGAGGCGTGGTGGCGATGATGGAGCCCGTGTCCAGGTCCACGATGTCGTATGAGAAGGTGCCCGCCTCGACCTCTTCCACGTCGGAGCTGTCCTCGAAGCCGAGCAGCGCGATCGGGTCGACCTGCCCGTTGGGTGTCACCTCGATGTCCTGCGCGCCGTCGAAGAGGTGGACGAAGCGGACGTCGGCGACGGCGCGCTCGACGCTTGCGATGGTGAACGACTCGGTGTCGATCGTGCAGCCGTCGGTGGCGACGGCCACGACGCGGAAATCCTCCCCGACGATGTCCGGCGTGAAGACGTACTCCCCGTCGCTGGCGCCCTCGCGGAAGTCGAAGGCGTTGGTCACGAACGAGACCCGGACCGGGCGGTTCGAGGTCGTGTTGACGCTGATGGGTGCGCTGTCGAAGCCGCGGAAGTAGGTGCCCATGACGCCGCCTATCGACGTGATCTCGAGCTGCGTGGCGCCCGCGCAGGGGTCGAGCGAGTCCCCGTCGACGCCGTCGACACCGTCGACGCCGTCGGTGCCGTCCATCCCGTCGGTGCCGTCGGTGCCGTCGCCGCCGTCGCAGATGTTACTCGTGGCGGTGACCTCGCCGGCGCTGAGGACGCCGTCGCCGTCGAGGTCGAGTCCGCTCTCGACTCGCGTGCCTCCACCGGCGCAGCTCCCGCCTGCTTCGATCTCGCTGATGTTCAACAGCGCGACGGCTCCGTCCTCGCCCTGTGTCCCCTCCGAACCCGACTGGCCCGCGCAACCCCACGCACCAGCCAGGACGATCGCGCCGATCCCTGCCGCCTGGCGTCTCCAAATGCTCTTCATTCGATACCCTTCTTCGTCGTGGTTCATCCAGCGCGCTGCGCGCGAGTGCGCCCGCCGGTCTGACGAGATCGGAGGCGCAGCCACGTAGCCTGCGGCATGGTGCGCTCGAACTCAAGCGCGGTCACGCCCTCGGGCGTGCTCGGATGGAGCGGCGACGACGCGGGGCGTGCTCTGGCGGACGCTCAGGAGTGGTACTCCTGGATGGCGCGAACGGTCGGCTCGGAGGTGCGCGACTTGGCGATCGCGGCGGTCGCGGCCTTGGCCGCGGCGAGCGTGGTGAAGTAGGGGATGCCCAGGTTGATGGCGGCGCGGCGGATGGAGCGGGAGTCCTTGACCGACATCGAGCCCGTGGTGGTGTTGATGATGAGCGCGATGTCGCCGTTGATGATCTCGTCGAGGATGTGGGGCTGCCCGTCCTTGACCTTGTTTACGAGCTCGACGGGGAGGTTGTGCGCGCGCAGGAGCTTGGCGGTGCCGGAGGTCGCCACGAGCTTGTAGCCGATCTCGTGGAGCTTCTTCGCGACCGGGACGAGCGACCACTTGTCCTCGTCACGTACGCTCACGAAGATCCGGCCGCCGGGCGCTGGCGGGGGGTTCTTCGCCGCGATCTGTGCCTTGAGGAACGCGAGCTCGAAGCTCGTGTCGATGCCCATGACCTCGCCGGTGGAGAGCATCTGAGGTCCGAGGAGGGTGTCGACCTCGGGGAACTTGTCGAACGGGAACACGGACTCCTTGACGGAGAAGTGCCTGGGGATGAGCTCGTGTGTGACGCCGAGGTCCTTCAGGGACTCACCGGCCATGACGCGCGCGGCGAGCGCAGCGAGCGGGCGGCCGGTGGCCTTGGATATGAAGGGGATGGTGCGGGAGGCGCGCGGGTTGACCTCGAGGATGTAGACCTCGTGGTCACGCACGGCGTACTGCACGTTCATCAGGCCGACGATGTCGAGCTCCTTGGCGAGCGCGATGGTCTGCTCTCGGATGGTCCGTAGGACGGACTCGGGGAGCATGTAAGGTGGTGTGACGCAGGCGGAATCACCCGAGTGGACGCCTGCCTCCTCGATGTGCTCCATGATGCCGCCGATGACGGCGTCGGTGCCGTCGGCGATGCAGTCGACGTCGACCTCGACGGCGTCGGCGAGGAACCTGTCGATGAGGACGGGGTTGTCACCGGAGACGGCGGCGGCGCGACCGAAGCAGGCGCGGAGGTCGTCGATCGAGTGGACGATCTGCATGCCGAGCCCGCCGAGCACGTAGCTCGGGCGTACGAGCAGCGGGAAGCCGAGGTCGTCGGCGACGGCCTCTGCCTCGGCCAGCGTGAGGACGGTGGCGGCCTCGGGCTGTGTGAGATCGAGCTTGGTGACGATCTCGTTGAACAGCTCGCGATCCTCCGTGCGGTCGATGGCCTCTGCGTCCGAGCCGAGGACGCGGACGCCCGCGTCGTAGAGCGCCTTGGCGAGCCGGAGCGGGGTCTGGCCGCCGAACTGGAGGATGACGCCCTCGGGCTGCTCCTGCTCGATGACGGCCATGACGGTCTCGAAGGTCAGCGGCTCGAAGTAGAGCTGCGAGGAGACGTCGTAGTCGGTGGAGACGGTCTCGGGGTTGCAGTTGATCATGACGGCGCGGAAGCCCTGATCGCGGAGCGCGAGCGCGGCGTGGACGGCGCAGTAGTCGAACTCGATGCCCTGGCCGATGCGGTTGGGGCCGCCGCCGAGGATGATGATCGTGCGCTCCTCGGAGGTCACTGCCTCGTTCTCCCCGCGCTCGTAGGTCGAGTAGAAGTAGGAGGTGACCGCGTCGAACTCGGCGGCGCAGGTGTCGACCTGCTTGAAGACGGGCTTGACTCCGGTCTCGGCGCGCTTCGCGCGCACGTCGAGCTCGGTGACGCCGACGCGGCGGGCGATCTCCTGGTCGCCGAAGCCCAGGCGCTTGGCCGCGAAGAGGAGGCGACCGTCGAGCTCACGCTCGCCACGGCCCGCGGCGTCGAGCGCGCGCTCGACGGGGAGCAGGCGCTCGAGCTCGTGGAGGAACCACGGGTCGTAGGCGGTGAGCGCGTGGATGTCGTCGATGGAGACCCCGGCGCGCATCGCGTCCATGGTGCGGAGCAGCCGGAGCGGGGTGGGGCGGGTGAGGTCGGCGCGGAAGAACTCGACGCGGTCGTCGTAGTCGGCGTGCTCGGGGGGCATCTCGCCCACGTCGAGCCCGATGAGCCCGTCCTCGAGGCTGCGCAGCGCCTTGAGCAGCGACTCGGTGAAGGTGCGGCCGATGGCCATCGCCTCGCCGACCGACTTCATCTGGGTCGTCAGGCTGTTCTGGGTCTGGGGGAACTTGTCGAAGTTGAACCTGGGGATCTTGGTGACGACGTAGTCGAGGACGGGCTCGAAGGCGGCCTTGGTCTCACCGGTGATGTCGTTTGCGATCTGGTCGAGCGTGAGGCCGACGGCGAGCTGGGCGGCGATCTTGGCGATCGGGTAGCCGGTGGCCTTGGAGGCGAGCGCGCTGGAGCGGGAGACGCGGGGGTTCATCTCGATGACGACGCGGCGCCCGGTCCTGGGGTCGACTGCGAACTGGATGTTGCAGCCGCCCGACTCGATGCCGACGGCGCGGATGATCGCGATCGCGGCGTCGCGCATGTCCTGGTACTCGCGATCGGTCAGCGTCTGGATGGGCGCGACGGTGATGGAGTCGCCGGTGTGGACGCCCATCGGGTCGATGTTCTCGATGCCGCAGATGATGACGACGTTGTCGAGGCGGTCGCGCATGAGCTCGAGCTCGTACTCCTTCCAGCCGAGCAGCGACTCGTCGATGAGGACCTCGGAGGTGGGCGACTGCTGGAGCCCCCACTTGATCGACTCCTCGAACTCCTTGCGGTTGTAGGCGATGCTGCCGCCAGTGCCGCCCATGGTGAATGAAGGGCGCAGGATGGAGGGGAAGCCCGTGCGCTCGAGGATCGTCCACGCCTCCTCGAGGGAGTGCGCGACGTCGCTCTCGGCCTGCTCCATGCCCAGGCTCTCGATGAGCTCGCGGAAGATGAGCCGGTCCTCGGCGCGGGCGATGATCTCGGGCGTGGTGCCGAGCAGCTCGACGCCGAGGCGGTCTAGTGTGCCGCGCGCGTGAAGCTCCATGGCGAGGTTGAGCGCGGTCTGTCCGCCCATTGTCGGGAGGATCGCGTCGGGCCTCTCTCGCTCCAGTATACGCTCGACGAACTCGGGCGTGAGCGGCTCGATGTAGGTGGCGTCGGCGATCTCTGGATCGGTCATGATCGTCGCCGGGTTGGAGTTGACCAGGATGACGCGGTAACCGAGCTCGCGCAGCGCGCGGATCGCCTGGGTGCCAGAGTAGTCGAACTCACAGGCCTGGCCGATGACGATCGGGCCGGAGCCGAGGATACAGATGGAGTTGATGTCCTTGCGCATGTCGAGCACCTCTCGTCACCAGTTCGTGGGGGGAGCGGACGCCACCAGAAGCGACCACCCGCGCCGTTGAACTAGGACGTTTCGTGCCTCGGTGCAACCTTCGACGCACTGCGTCACCGTTTCGTCGCCGGAGCGCGCGCGGGGCTCGTTCGGAGGATGCGCGGGGGCGTTCGGGGAGGCCGAACACGCCGGCGCCGGACGACCCGTCAGCCTTCGGTCAGCCAGCCCTTCTTCCAGAACACGGTCAGCATGGCCGCCGCGATGGCAGACATGGCGCAGAGCAGGATTACGTACCCGTACGGGGCGCTCAGCTCGGGCATGTTGTAGGCCGACGCCGCGGTGTCGAAGTTCATGCCGTAGAGGCCGGCGAGGAAGCCCAGCGGGAGGAAGACCGTGGAGAGCATCGTCAGGACCTTCATGACCTGGTTCATGCGGTGGCCCTGCCTCGCGAGGTGGATGTCCATGATCCCGGCGCTCAGCTCCCGGAGGATCTCGGTCAGGTCGACGAGCTGGAGCAGGTGGTCGGTGCAGTCGCGCAGGTAGAGCTGGACTTCCTCCGAGATCAACGCGTTACGATCCCGGATCAGCGCGTGCGCGCACTCCCTCATCGGCCAGATGACCTTGCGCACGATCGACAGGTCCTTGCGCAGCTCACGGAGGGTGGAGGGGACCGTGGAGTCGTCGTCGAAGAGGACGGACTCTTCGAGGTCCTCGAGCCGCTCGCCGAGCTCCTCGAGGATGGGGAACGACTGGTCGATGACCGCGTCGAGGATGGCGTAGGCGAGGTAGTCGGCGCCCATGCCTCGGATGAGCCCTTGCCGTTGCCTGATGCGGCGCCTGACGCTGTCCATGCAGTCGCCAGCGTGTTCCTGGATGGTGATGACGTAGGTCGCGCCGACGAAGACGCTGAGCTGCTCCACCGAGACGACGCCGTCGAGGATCGAGAGCGTGTGGAGGATCATGAAGAGGTGGTCGTCGTAGACGTCGACCTTGGCCCGCTGCCTTCCATGCACGACGTCCTCGAGCGCGAGCGGGTGGAGCCCGTAGCGCGCCTCGAGCTCTTTGAGGGCCGAGCCATCCTGGGTGCTGTCGACGTTGATCCACCGGACCTTAAGCGGGGCGCCTTCGGAGGGCTGATACGGCTCGCCCGAGGCCGACTCGTGTTCGTCGATGTGGTCTCTGTCGTAGTCGATCTCCTGAACGACGGCGGAGTGATCCTCCCCGCTCGTCTTCCACGTCCCGGGCGCGGCGCCGATCTCGGGTGGGCGCATGACCTGGCGGAGCCTGCGTCGGTGCCGCCTCTTCTTGTGTATGACGCGCCGCAGCGACGGGTGGTCGCGCAGGGCGTCAGTGTCCGACAGATCACGCGAGCCGAAGAGCGTGAGCGACTCGAGCCGCCTCAGGCTCTGGAGGCCATCGAGCGTTCGGAGATCGCGGACGCGATCGAGGTGAAGCCTCGTCAGGACCTCGAGTCCGGACAGGGACTCCAGCGAGTCCTCCCAGGACCCCAGGCCGAGCGAGAGGCGCTCGAGCTGCGTCGCGCGCCCGATGGCCCGGGCGAAGTCCGGCGCGCACGGCGAGAGCGTGAGGTCGGTGACGTTCGTCCCGTCGAGGCCGTCCAAGCTCTCGAGGTCGCGGCAGCCGACCATGACGAGGACGCGCAGCGACGGCGGCGGCGCGAGTTCCTCGAGCGCGATCACGGACGTCCGCGACACGTCCAGGTGCGTGAGTGAGGTGAAGAGCTCGAACTCGTCGCTTCGGAGGCCGCCGCTCGAGAGTTCGAACATCTGGGAGATGTCGAGTCGGGTGACGTGTTTGTAGATGTCGCCAGGATCGAGCCCGGCACCCCGAGGTGGAACGAGTGAGCGGCAGAGCTCCCAACCCCACGGGAGGTTGCCCTCCTCGACGACGTCCCACCAGTGCTCTGGGA
>CAJXPN010000252.1 GCA_913058025.1 uncultured Myxococcales bacterium
ACGCGGAGCACCCCGCGGACGCGCTCCCGGGGCTCATCGACCCGCGCGCGGCCGTCGTCATGCTCACCCACGACGAGAAGCTCGACGACCCGGGGCTCGTCGTCGCGCTCGCGAGCCAGGCGTTCTACGTCGGCGCGCTGGGTAGCAGAAAGACCCAGCGCGCTCGCCTCGCGCGGCTGCGCGGCGCGGGCGTGCCCGAGCACCAGCTCCGCCGGCTGCGCGGGCCGGCCGGGCTCTCCATCGGCGCGAAGGGCCCCGCCGAGATCGCGCTCTCCATCCTCTCCGAGATCGTCCAGACCCACCGCGCCAACCTCGTCGACCCGCTCGTCGGCGCGCTCGTCGTGCGCAGGCAGGACGACCCGGACGTCGGCGCCATCGTGACCGCGTGCGAAGGGGCGAATCTCACTCCCCTCATCGTCGTCTCGGCCAGTCATGCGCATGAAGAGGACGCCCCAGGGCCAACCTTCCCCGCCCACACGCCGACCTCGACGCTGATCCGCGAGGGCGTGGCTGCGTTGCTCGAGGGCGCGCCGCTCGACGCGATCGTCGTGCTGCACGCGTCCTCGCCGGCGCCCTCCTCCGAGGACCTCTCGGCGCTGCGTGGCGCGCACTCGGCGAGCACGCAGCACCTGTCGATCACACTGGACGCGCCGGGGGCGCCCATCCTGTGGCCCAGACGCAACTTCACCGAGCTGCTCGCGCTCTCGGGACCCCAGACGGAGCGGACCGTCCTCGACGCCGCGCCCGGCGCGCTGCTCAGGCTCGACTCCGGCGCCTGAGCGCGCGGCTCATCCAGAAGACGACGCGATGAGGAGGGAGAGCTCGTGGTGTAGCTCGGCGCGATCGAACGCCGAGATCTTCTCCCATGTGTGACGCTTGAGCTTCTTGACCGTCCCACCCACGCCGAGCCTCATCGGCTCGGACATCTTCTGGATGGGCCTGTAGCCGGACTCGAACCCTGGCGAAAACGTGACGGAGACACCGAACTCACGCCCGTTGCGCTCACCCGAGAGCGTGCGCTCCAGGTAGGTGACCGGGGTCTCGCGCTTGCGGTTGGGCTTGCTCTGCCAGTGGTCGAGGTAACGCAGGCGCTGGATCGCCCCGAGCGTGGTGGTCTTGCCTTCGAGGTCGGCGAGGAGCGCGTCGAGCTGCTCGCCGGTCGCGTCGACCACGTCGCGACCGAGCTGAGTGAAGGGTTGCGCGAGCTCGTAGTCGCTCAAGATCTGGCTCCAGGCACCGAGGTCGTCTGCGGAGAGCTCGACGGGGTGGACGACGCCGATGACGTGGGCGTCGTCGATCAGGGCGACGTCGTCCTGGAGGTCGACGACGTCGAACGCCTCGTCGATGCGCCACGTCCCGACGAGCCGCCCCTCCGTGTCGTAGGAGCCCTCGCGTTCGTAAGAGCCCCACACGAGCCCTCGCGCGAGCAGGCCCAGGAGCGGATGCTCCAGGATGTCGGCGCGCCAGGTCTCGGGGATCCAGCGCCGCCGGGTCTTCATGGCCCGCTCGAAGCGCAGCGCCTGAAAGCGGCTCTGGCGCGCGCACAAACCCTGGAGGCGATCCCAGCGGAGCTGGGTCGTGGGGTCGAGCTGGGCGGCGTCCTTGTCCGCGGTGCGCAGGTGGGGTTCGAGGTCGGCGTCGAACCAGACCTCGAGGTCCGAGCCCTCCACGAGCGAGAGCCTGCGCGTCTGATCCATCCCGAACGTGGGGGCGCGCGCGTCGGTGATCGGCTCGATGTCCAGGTCGAGACCCGTGATACTGCGGGCACGATCCTGGGCGTACGAGTAGCGGCTGAGTTGGCTGAACCCACCCACGTGCACACGCCACAACGTCTCGATGACGTGAGGGTTCTCATCGTTCTCGAGGGACGCCAACGCCTTCTCGGAGCGGGTCTTGAACTGGCTGTCGTTCCAGCGGTCGATGTACTGGGCGAGCGAGTCGGCCATCTGCGCGCCGCCGAACAACGAGAGCGCCTGGACCACCCAGAAGTCCTTGTTCGCAGCGCCCGCGTCGACCCACGCGGTGAAGAGGTCCCAGGAGAACTGAGCCAGAGAGGTCTCGTCGGCGACCTCTCCGAGCTCGCGCAGCCCGACATAGGGCACGCCGAGGGGAGAGAACTCGAGCATGAACCCGATGTCCTCGTAGACCTCCCTGGGGAGCAACCTCGTAGGATCCTCCTCCAGCACGATCGACGCCCAGCGCTCGGGCGCCCAGAAGTCGGGCAACTTCGGCATCCTCGCGGGGCACTGGAGGTAGACGTCGAGCTCGGGCAACGCGCTGGCGACCTCGTCTCCATACTCGCCCACGACCTCCCGGACGACGTCAGGGTGGTAGACGTTGGCAGCGCACAGCGCATCGATGAAGCCGTTGCGCGACTTCGCGTCCGGAGCACGCAACAGCCCTGGGATCGCGCCCACGGCGGCGGCCCTCGGGTACTTCTGAATCCAGGACAGCGCGTGGCGTCGCCGGGCGGCCCGGCCCAGACCGTACGCGACGTGCTTCACCAGGTGCGGAGATCCAACGTGGTCGAGCAACGCGCTGTCGTACGCGTCGGCATCGATCGACGTCGCGCGGCGCTCGATGAAGGGGAGAGACTCGGCGCCGATCGTCTCGACGCACATCTCGTAGATCGTCCACGACGCGCTGGTGTTCACGAGCACGTCCGCGCTCAGCCCCTCGAGCAGCTCGAGGCACCGAGCCCGTGAGAGCTGCTCGGCGCCGCGGGCATGCTCCCAGTTCACGCGGCCAGCCTCCCGGATCTTGCCCATGAGGCTGGTGAAGACTCGAGCTTCGGGCTCCTTGCCGCGCGCCTCTTTTGCGTTGGCGTCGTGCTCGAGGTCGCCTTCGCCGAGGGTGTGCCGTGTCTCGTGGGGGATCATCTCCAGGTCGGCGAACGCCTCGGGGTCGTACTTCTTGCGTCTCTTCCGCTTGATCGACGTGTCACGCCAGGGCGGGTTGGCGAGGCCGCGGGGCAACGCCTCGCGTGGGACGAAGAGCTCGGCTTGTTCTTCTTCCTTCTGGATGAGGTCGCACTGCACGCGGACGCCTTCGAGCAAGGGCTCGAGGCGCTCCTTGTTGTACGTCGCCTGACCGAGCGTGCGCTCGAGCGGGCCGAGGCTGAGCGTCGGGTTCGTGTATAGATAGGCCACGCACATGTCTATCATCGGCCGATACCAGCCGCCGCGCCGCGCGATGTCTTCGGAGAAGGCGCGGGCCACGTCTGCGTGTGGGATGAGGCAGAGCGCCTCGGCGAGGCACATGATGTGGACGGGCGCCCGCTCATAGAAGTCGACCAGCGCAGCCACGGCGTCTTCGCCGCGTATGTCGACCGCGTCGTAGAAGACGTCCCACGCGCTGCCGGTCGTCCCGAAGTCGCTGCCCTGGGGCTCCTGCTCGAGACCGGGCGCGAAGAGCTTGGAGTTGAGCTCGAGCAGGCACGAGGTGCTCGCGCCCGTGCCGTAGACGAGGCCCCCGGCCGTGACGTAGGTCGGGATCCTGTCTCCCTCTTCGGTGTGACGCTCGGGCCACGCCCGCGCCACGGCGTCGCCCCACTGGGGCTGGTCGGGGAAGAGGTATGCGAGCTGGAGGCGCAGGGCGAGCTCGTCCTCGCGCTCGTCCCACAGCTCCTGCGCCCGCTGCGTCGCGGCGTCGTACTCAGGCTGCTTCGTCCCGGCGAGCTGGCGCCTGATGTGACCGAGCATCTGGAACGTGTCGTGGTAGGAGCTCCAGCTCGTCGCGCCGTGAGAGGAGCTGGAGAGCGCGGCGGCGACGGGGCGGACCTGCGCGAGCACGTCGAGCGCGAAGGATGCATCG
This sequence comes from uncultured Myxococcales bacterium, assembly GCA_913058025.1. GTDB lineage: Bacteria > Myxococcota_A > Bradymonadia > Bradymonadales > Bradymonadaceae > CAJXPN01. The sequence continues at coordinate 3,814 of CAJXPN010000252.1, forward strand.
TGGGCCGCGAAGAGCGCGAGGGTGTACGCCTTCGGGTCGGAGTTGCCTCTTCGAAGGAACAACGCCTCGTACACGGCGCTCAGCGGAGCGTCGCCAGTGAGCGCGTCGCCCTGGGCCTTGATGACCAGCGCCGCGTCGGTCCAACCGAGTATCGGGGCGTTGCACGTGTGGTCGAACGCCCCTCGAAAGACAGCGGGGCCAGTGAGTTTGGGGCGCCTGAGGCTCTTGGGTTTATTGGGAGAGCCATGCCAGGGAGTCAGCTTGCGCTTGAGCGAGGTGGTCCAGTCGATCGCAATGGGGGTGGGCGAGCTCATCGATTCGTCCTCTCATGGCGGCATACCGTCGGGTTCGCGTCGCATTGGAGTGGGTGCCGGGTGACCTGTCAACGCGGCGAGGAGCCGCGATACGATCGAGAAGGTCGTGGTGGGATACCCCACCACGACCTTCGAAGACGGCCACACGAATCAACACGCCCGCCACCTCTCCGAGCGATCCTCAGAGGCCCATCGTGTAGCGGAGCCCGCTCTCGTCCTCGATCCAGGCGACGACGTTCTCGAGGCCGGCCGCCTCGAACTCCGAGAGCACCTGCCCGGCGTCGTAGCGCCAGCTGAAGTGTCCGAGCACGAAGGTCGTCCCCGGGTGGTCGGCCACGATCGGGCGCAGCTCGTCCCAGTGGGTGTGCTTGGTGCGCTCGGCGTTCGCCAGGTGCTCCGCGCCGAAGAAGCTGCACTCGGTCACCACGACCGGCATCTCGAGCACCTCGGGGTGGCGCGCGAAGACCTCGCACGTCGTGTCCCCGAGGAACGCGAACATCGGCTCGCGGACCTCGCGCGTGACCGCCTCGCCGGCAGCCTTCCTGCGACCGATCTCGGCGCCAGGCAGCCCACGGAGCTCCTCGATCAGCTTCTGCTTGAGCTCGTAGAAGGCGTAACCGACGCTGGGGACCGAGTGGTCGGTGGCCAGCACCCGCACGAGGAACCTGCGCTTCCCACGCGAGATCACGTGCTCGTCTCCCGGGCGCACGCCCACGAGCTTGAACGCGGGGTCGAGCACGGACTCGTCCTCGATGCGGCGCCCGATCGAGAGCTCGTGGGTCACCAGCAGGTAGCGCTCGAGCAGCTCGACCGTCTCCGCGGGCGCGAAGATGTCCGGGATCGTCGTCCGAGACTTCATCCTGTGGAGCACGTGGACGTGGTCCGAGTGCGTATGCGTCAGGAAGATCTCACGCGGTCGGAAGTTCTTGACCACGTCGCCCGCGTCCACGCACCAGCCCATCTCGGGGACCACGAACGCGGTCTTGTCCGCGGCGCGCGAGCACCCCAGCAGCGAGTAGTCCGCCACGGCGCCAGGCATCTGCCATGAGAGCGTCCCGCGTATCGACGCGAGCTCGGGCCTCTTCTGTAACTCGTTCCGGCTCATCGCGTACCTCCTCGGCGTCAGACGGCTCCCAAAGCCTCGCGCGGGCTCCGTTTATTCCGTCTTGGCGATGAGCGCGCGCGCGATCATGTCGATCACGCCGCCAGGATCCTCGCGCCACATCCCCGGCGTCACGCGGACCACGCGCCACCCCATCCGCTCGAGGAACCTCGGCGTGTAGACCTCGCGCGACATCGCGTCGGCGTCCGAGAGGAACGACGTCAGGTCCACGCCCACTCGCCGCGACGCGTCCCTCGGGTGCCGCACCGCGAGGTCCATCCTCAGCCGCCCCATCCCCACGCCTCGCTCCACGCGCATCCCGCCGAGTTCTAGCTTCTCCGCGAGCTCGTCCCGGGTGCGCTCGCCGACGCGGACCGTGGCGAAGCGCCGCTCGCGCGCGGCCACACCTCGAGCGCCAGCCAACGCCGCGGCCTCGCCTAGCTGGCGCTCGGCCTCGGCCTCGTCGCCGCCCGTGAGCGCCTTCGCGTACGCCAGGAAGACCTTGAAGAGTTTGGGCCCGACGTGCTTGGTGCCTGCGACGTCGAGCTCGCCGGGGTCGAACGACGCGAGCACCCGGTAGCCCAGGCGAGCGCGCGTCACGGCCACGTTCAGGCGCTTCTCTCCACCCTCCAGACCGAGCGGGCCGAAGCGCGCGCGGACGCGCTCGCCGGGCGCCGCGGGGCCGTAGCCTACGGTCATGATCATGTGGTCGCGCTCGTCGCCCTGGACGTTCTCGAGGTTGCGCACGAAGAGCTGATCGGCGGCTGGGCGGGCGGCGTCGCGCGCGAGCGCGGCGGAGAACTGGGGGTCGTGCTCGCGGCGAGCCTCGATGAGGCGCTCGACGAGCTCGGCCTGCTTCCGGTTGAACGCGACGACGCCGACGCTCGGAGCGGGGACCTTCTCCAGCAGCTCCGCCACGATCTCAACGCAGCGAGCCGCCTCGGCGCGGTTCGTCTGGTCCTGCCAGAAGCCCTGGACGCGCTCGAACCGCAGCCCCTCCTCGCCCTCGAGCGGGCGCTGCGCGCTGGGAGCGGTACGGAGCTCGCCGCCGTAGAAGCCCTGGTTGGAGAACCCGATGAGCTCCTCGTGCTTGCTGCGGTAGTGCCAGCGCAGCGTGACCTGTGGGAACGCGGCGCGCGCCACGCCAAGCGCCGACGCGCTCGCGAGCACGCTCGAGTCCTCGGCGATGTCGTCGGGGAGGTCGTCGTCGGTGCTCGCGCGGAAGAAGTGCGTGGGAGGCATCTGCTGATCGTCGCCCGCCACGACCACTCGCCGCGCGCGCACCAACGCCCCGATCGAGGACTCCACCGGGCACTGGCTCGCCTCGTCGAAGATCACGAGGTCGAACATCCCGGGCTGGAGCGGGAACAACGCAGCGACCGACTCCGGTGAACACAGCCACACCTGTCTCTTATACACATCTCCGAGCCCACGAGACAGGCAGAAATCTCG
>CAJXPN010000253.1 GCA_913058025.1 uncultured Myxococcales bacterium
GTAGATCGTCGGCAGCGTCAGATGTGTATAAGAGACAGCATCTATTACGTCGAGGCCGCCTCGGTGTACTGCATCGTGCCGACCAAGGTCGCCGACCTGATCTCGACCGACGACCTCTTCGCCGACCCGTCCTTGCTCGCCGACCTCGACGAGCTCACGTGCTTGACGACCCCCCCGATCACGCCCCGACCGAGCCTCGTGCGTGACTGCTCGGACGTGTTCATCTGCCAGGGGTGCATCAGCGACGGCGGTGACCTCGAGAGCTGCGCGGAGTGCCAGAACCTCGACATCAGCCAGGAGGACGCGCTCGAGGAGTGCGAGCTCGGGCACCGCCGCGATGAGACCGGCGAGGTCGTGCGCATCTTCAACCCGCTCATGCGGGTCCGGGACGCGCTGAACAGCGCCCCCGCCGCCGTGCGCCAGCGCGCGATCTGTGAGCAGCCGCCCGAGCTGCTCGCGTCGATGAGCGCCTACCTCAGTGAGAACCCGAACGTGCGCGCGCAGCTCGGCTGCGGCTCGCTCCTCATGCCGCAGCCCCTCTCGCAGGGCGTGGCCACGAACCCCGAGGGGCTCGGGAGCGACTTCGTCACCGACTTCACGGACTCCAGGCGCATCGACCTCGTCGAGCGGCGCGAGCTCACCTTCTCGTTCAACGAGGAGGGAGACCTGAGGACCTCCGCCTCGATCGCCTCGTACGACTACAGGCTCAAGGACGAGAACTGGATCATCACCTACGAGGGCATCCTCCCGAGCACGCGGCGCGACGACGGCCAGCTCGTCGAGGGTGACCCGAGCAAGCTCGACGTCGGCGGGCTCGACGTCTGCAGCGCCGGCGTCCGCCCCGGCGACCACGTCGTCTTCGACGCCGAGGCGCTGCTCGTCTCCGCCGCGCCCGCTGCCGACTGCGATGCCTTCCGGTTGCCCTCCCCCGAGGACGAGCGCTTCGTCTCGTACGTGATCGAGGAGGTCGTCGCCGGGGTGCTCACGCTCGGGCTCCGAGGTGACGGGTACGTCAGGAGCCTGCCCACCGAGGGCTGCTTCCCCGGCGGGATCTCCTATGAGATCCGCGCCGGCGGCCAGTGGCTCGTGCTCGGCGAGCAGAGCGGCGCGGCGTCGCCGTTCATCGAGCACGACGGGCTCTGCGTGCGCCGCGACGACGCGGGCGCGGGCTCGGTCGACTCTCGCGTCGACACCGGCAGCGTCTACACCGGGCCGCTGCTCTCGTTCAAGCTCTACGAGGGGCTCGTGCCCCCGGCCACCGGCTTGAGCTTCGAGATCGCCGTCGCGCGCAACTTCGCGTCCGCGTCGACCGAGCTCGGCGGGCAGCTCCAGCCCCCGACCGTGCGTCCCGCGCAGGTCTTTTACGCGCGGTTGCCCTCGGGGCGCTTTGTGTTCTTGCCCGACCCGAGCGATGATGTCGTCTACACGGCAAACATCTCCAATCCGCTCACCGGCGACGCCTCCTTCCTGATCCGTTGAGGTGTCGCGCTCTACCTGGTCTGGTCTCATCATGAGGAACCCCACGTTCGCCGCGCTCGTTGCGCTCGCTGCGCTCGCCGCGGCGCCCCTCGACGCTCTCGCGCAGCAGGACTCGAGCGAGCCCGTCTGGCGTGATGGCGCGGGAGCGGACGAGGTCCCCGAGTCCGATGAGTCCGATGAGTCCGATGAGGACGAGTCCTCACTCACCCCCCCGTCCGCGCTCGAGCTGCGTGTCTGGGGTGGTGGCTCCGATCTCGCCGGGTTCGCCGACGGCGAGCCCTCCGCGCGGCGCGGCCTCTACTCGCGCCTGCGGCTGCGCTACGCCGACACGTTCGGCGCGCTCACCGTCGCCGCCGAGACCGACCTCGCCTCCGGGCTCTTGCTCGGTGACGACCCCGTGGCCATCCCCGACGCCGCGCGCACCCGCGCCACCCCTGGCCGCGTCCAGGACGACCTCTTCGGCGCCGCCTTCGACCCCAGGGAGCTCTACGTCGGCTACCGCACCCCCGTCGGGCTCGTGCGCGCTGGCCTCCAGTCGAGCCACTGGGGCCTCGGGTTGCTGGCCAACTCGGGCCGCAGCGACGAGGACCAGCTCTTCAACCAGCGCTTCGGCGGCGACCGCTCCTTCCGCGCGCTCTTCGCCACCACGCCGTTCGCGCCGCTGGGCGGCGCGCTCGCCGAGAACCTCTTCGTCGTCCTCGGCGCGGACGTCGTCTTCCGGGACGACCTCGCCGACCTGACCGCCGGCGACCGCGCGCTCCAGGGGCTCCTCAGCGTGGCGTGGCGCGAGGGCGACAGCCTGTTGGGCGGCTACATGGCCTACCGCGACCAGCGCGACCGCGACGGAGACCACCTCTCCGTCCTCGCGATCGACGCCGCCGCCACGCACTCGTTCGACATCGCCGACGGCGCCGTCGTCATCGACCTCGGCGCCGAGGTCGCAGGCTTCTTCGCCGAGACCGACCGCGTCCTCGCACGCCAGACCGCCGAGCCCGTCTCCGTGGTCGCCGCTGGCGGCGCGATCGAGGCCTCCGCGCTCCACCGCGCCACCGAGATCGGGCTCCACCTCGACGCCGGCTTCGCCACCGGCGACGCCGACCCCGACGACGACACCATCTACCGCTTCCGCTTCGACCCGAACTACAAGGTCGGCCTCATCCTCTTCGACCACTACATCCCCGCGATCACGCGCCTCGCGCACCAGCGCGCCGTCGACCCGGACAACCTCGGCCAGCCCCCCAAGGGGGCCGACGGGCTCATCTCGGATGGCACCGTCGAGAACGCGCTCTACCTCAACCCTCAGCTCACCTTCGGCGCCCCCGACGGCCTGCTCACGGGCATCGGCGCGCTCATCGCGTGGTCCGAGCAGCCGCTGGCCGACCCCTACAACTCGTTCGAGGGCGGCGGCGAGCCCGTCGGCCCCCGCGGCGCGCCCGCCTCGCGTGAGCTCGGCTTCGAGGTCGACGTCTCCGCTCAGATGCTCATACACCTGCCCGCCTCGCTCGACCTCCAGCTCAAGGGCGAGTACGCGATCCTCTTCCCCGGCGCCGCGCTCGAGGACGCCCTCGGCTCCGGCGCCCCTCCTCAGAACCTCGTGCGCGGCCGCGTCGCGCTCCTCTGGTGACCCGGGATGAGTTCGCGCCACGCGCCCACGGATCGCCTCGACCTCGCCCTCGCCCTCGCCCTCTTCGTGGGCACGCTCGCGCTGTTGATGTCCACCACTCAGATGGGCTTCACCCGCGACGAGAGCTTCTACTTCCACGCCGCGCGCGAGTACATCGGCTGGTTCCGCGCGCTCGGTGACGCCTGGGCCGACGGCGAGACCGCCCGCGCGTTCTCCCAGGAGGTCGTCGACGCCCACTGGTCCTACAACCGCGAACACCCCGCGCTCATGAAGACGCTCTTCGCGCTCTCGCACGAGCTCTTCCACGTCGAGCTCGGCTGGCTCGGCGTCGCCGACGCGATGCGCCTTCCCGCCATGGTCACCTCGGCCGCGCTCTCCTCGCTCGTCTACCTCTTCGGGCGCCAGCTCTTCGGCCGCGCCGCCGGCGCCCTCGGCGTCGCCGCGCTCCTGCTCCAGCCCCACGTCTTCTTCCACATGCACATGGCCTGCTTCGACGCGCCCATGGTCACCATGTGGTTCGCCGTCGTCTACGCGTACTGGCGAGGGCTGGACAGCCGGCCGTGGTCCGTCGCCACCGGCGCTCTCTGGGGGCTCGCGCTCGCGACCAAGCTCAACGCCTTCTTCCTCCCGCCGCTGCTCGTTGTCCACTGGGCGCTCGCGCGCGGCCGTGGGACCACGCTCTCGCGCGAGGGCGCCTGGTCGGTGCGCCTGCCCGAGGTCCCCTGGTTCCTCGTCTGGATGGCGATCCTGGGCCCGCTCGTCTTCTTCCTGCACTGGCCCCGGATCTGGTTCGACACCTTCGAGCGCGTGCGCTGGTACATCGCCTTCCACCTCCAACACGTCCACTACTTCGTCTACTACTTCGGCGAGAACCTCCAGCACCCGCCGTTCCCGCGCGCGCTGCCGTTCACGCTCACGCTCGTGACCGTGCCCGCCACGATCCTCACCGCGTCCGCGATCGGCGCGTGGGCCTACGTGCGCGAGCGCGCCCGCTGGACGGCGCGCTGGCGCGTCGATGAGGAGGGCGAGGGTCAGGAGGCCTCGGCTCAGGACGCCGCGACGACGCGCCCGCGCGCGACCGGCTGGCTCATCCTCGTGAACATCCTCTTCCCGATCATGCTCATCTCGGCCCCCGAGACGCCCGTCTTTGGCGGCACGAAGCACTGGATGCCCGCGATGCCCTTCCTCGCGATGCTCGCGGGCTTCGGCGTGGTCTGGGCCGGGCGCCGCGTGGTGGCGGGCTGGGCGTCGGCGCCTGCGCGCGTGGCGCTCCACGCCACGCTCGCCGCGGCGCTCATCGCCCCCGCCGGCGTCGAGCTCGCCAACAACCACCCCTTCGGCATCAGCTACTACAACGAGCTCATCGGCTCACACCGCGGCGCCGCCGAGGCCAGGGCGATGCGTCAGTTTTGGGGGTACACCTCACGACAGGCGATCCCCTGGCTCGAGCGCGACGCGCCCAGGAACTCCCGCGTGTGGACCCACAACACCACAGGGTGGGCCTGGAACGACTACCTGAAGGACGGCGTGCGCACGCGCGAGGACCTTCGCTCGAGCTCGCTCGCGCGCTCCGACTACGCGCTCTTCCACCACCAGAAGGCCTTCCACCACAAGCTCGCCGAGCTCTACCGCTCGTACGGACGCGTCGCGCCCGTCCACGTGGTCGATGTCGACGGCGTCCCCGTTCTCACCGTGTACCGGCGCCCCGAGCGCCCGAAGAAGGCGCCTCGCGTGAAGCCCGTGAAGCCTCCCGTCGAGAGCCCCTGAGCCGTTCGCGGGTTCGTCCCGGGAGGTCGCCTGCGCCATCAGTCGGCGTCGCTGCCAGCTCGTAGACCCGCTCGACATGGCCTCCTCCTCTTTGGAGGTCGCGTGTGAATGTGCACACACGCCACCCTGGGCGTTATCCCCATCGCTGGCCAATGAGTCTTCTCTAAACGGGCCAGCCAAACTCGATGAAATACGAGCATGTCCAGGGAGGTATATGTTATGTGTTGTTTTGACACGAACACCTGGAGGACCGACATGACAGAGCTCATAGAATACCATGACGACGTCTTCATGCTCCGCGGCGTGCTCTCCCCGGAGGAGTGCGACCGCTACATCGAGCGCGCCCAGTGCGAGGGCTTCCGGGACGCGCCGATCACGACCGCGCGGGGTCCCGTGATGGATCAGAGCGTTCGGAACAATACGCGCGTGATGTTCGACGACGTCGTCGAGGCGAAGAGCCTGTGGGACAGGGTCGCGCCGGCGCTCCCTGCCCGCTGGGTGCGGACCCAGGCGCGCCGCTACGGCCGCACCGGCAACTTCGACGCGGTCGGGCTCAACGAGCGCCTGCGGTTCTACCAGTACACCCCAGGGCAGTACTTCGCGCCCCACCGCGACGGCTGCTTCCGGCGCCACCGAGACGAGTTCAGTATGCTCACGGTGCTGTTCTTCCTCAACGAGGGCTTCCGCGGCGGCGAGACGGTGATCCTCGAGCCGGAGTGCGTCAAGACCGTGACGCCCGAGCGCGGCTCGGCGCTCTTCTTCTTCCACCCGATGTTCCACGAGGGCGCGACGCTCATCGAGGGCACGAAGTACATCCTTCGCTCGGACGTGATGTACCGGCTCGACTGAGCGGGCGCGCCCGAGCCAGGCGCTCTTGTTGCGAGCCCGTCGCGCATGCGATGCTCGTGCTCTATGTAGTGAGCATGAGGTCGAATCATGAGAACCAGCGCTCGGTTCGCGCTCCTCGCCGCGTCGTGTTCGCTCGGCGCCCCTGGCGTCGGGCTCGCGCAGGCTCCACCCGTCGAGTTCACGCCCACCGCGCCGTCCATCGGCGCCGCGACAGTGGACATGAGCGGCGCGATGGGCCGCCACGACTTCGGCCGGGGCAACCAGTTTCTCTGGGGTGCGATCGGAGGCGTGGGAGGATCGCTCCTGCTTGGCGCCGTCGGCGCGGGCGTGGGCTCCTCGCTGTGCATCGGGAAGGCTGGCGACTGCGGGCAAGCGGTGGCGGTGTTGGCGTTCGTGGGTTTGAGCGCGGGGTTGATCGCGGGACCCCTAGTCGCGATCAACGCGACCGGTGGGTCCCGCGCCGACGGCTGGACCCACGCAGCCTCGGTCGGCGGGAGCCTCCTCGGGCTCACGCTCGCTGGAGCCGTGGGCTCCTTGCTCCCGCTCGACATCGTGAGCGAGGGCGAGCTCGACGCGCCCGCCGTGCTCACCGCGCTCGGCTTCGTGACGCTCGTGGGCGCGGGCGCCGGGCTGGGCGCCGCGTGGGGTTACCAGGCTGGATACCCCGAGATCCAACGCTTCACGGTCGCGCCGATGATCCTGCCTGAGGGAGGCGGCGGCCTGGTGTTCGGCGGCAGGTTCTGAACCTGCCTCACCTCCTGTCGGGGGTCGACAAGAGATGTCCGTTGGGTGATGCTCATCGGGAACTCAAACCTCATGGGAGGACCCTCGATGAACGTGTCGCGCGCTCGCGCCGTGCTCTCTCTCGTCTGCGTCCTCGGCGCGCCCGCGCTCGCGGCCGCCCAGG
>CAJXPN010000254.1 GCA_913058025.1 uncultured Myxococcales bacterium
GTCGGCAGCGTCAGATGTGTATAAGAGACAGTTCCCCACCTGCTGCCCCCACCAACCTCAGTCCAAGGCCTTGAGGCGAGCGCCGTCGTCGCAGCAGTAGTGGCTGGCGCCGGAGAAACGGGACCCGCAGCGCTGGCACATCTTGCGCCGGACGCCCCACCCGGTCGACGGGAGGACGTTGGGTGGGAGGAGCGACGACGGGAGCAGGAACTCGCCGTCGTGGACGCACTGGACGGAGCCGAACGCGCCGTAGGTGTGGCACCTGGGGCAGACGAGCAGCGAGACCGCGCCGCCGGCACCGCGGGTGTCGCGCGGGTCGACGGTGAGGATGTCGGGGGCGTCGCAGCACGCGGGGGTCTGGGCCTCGGACTCCTTGCCGCAGGCGCGGCAGATCTCGAGCGGCTCGGCCGAGGCGGCGTCGGCGGTGGTGTCGGGCATGAGCCGCTCGCCGTCGTGTGTGCAGTAGGCGGTTCCGGTGGCGTAGCGGCGCTCGCAGCGGGGGCAGCGGACGCGGTCGAGCTCGCCCTCTCCGGGCTGGGACGCGCGGCGCGTGCGCAGCTTCGGGACGCGGAGCGTGGCTGCGTCGTGGGGGCACACGACCATCCATGAGGCGAACTCGCGCTGGCACTCCGGGCACTCCTTGGGGGGGCCGTCGCCGCGCAGCGTGAACAGAGGCTTCTCGGAGGGCACTCGGAACGCGAGCGCGCCGGTCAGGCCGAGCTCCTCGCGCAGCGTGTTCGCCTCGGGCGAGCTCGGAGGGTCGACGGCCGCGAGCGCGACGATGGGCGGGGGTCCTGACCCGGCGAGCGCGAAGCCGTCCTCGTAGTAGCGCCGCTGCTCGGCGCGTCTCCACGCGTAGACGGCCACGAGCCCGACGGCGGAGGCGAGCGAGAGCAGGTAGACCCAGAGCATCGGGGACGAGGAGCCTTCGGGCGACGGGGACTCGACCGGGGCCTCCGCGGCGACGTCGGGCCGGGGCTCGGGCGGGGGCGCCTGCGCCACGACGCGACCGGGCGCGCTGCCGAGCGCAAGACACAGCGCGACCACGACGAGCGCCGCGCGCGCGCGACGTTCGCGCTCCCCTGGACGCGTCTGTTCGGGCGTGGGCATGGGGTCAGCCGGGATAGGTGGTCGTTCCACGGAACCGAGTATAACCACCTGCGCACGCTCGGACAATTCGAGCGCGCCAGCTCGCGAGGCCGTTCCCTTTGCAAAACCCTCGGACGACGGCATATCGTAAGCGTTTGGGTTCCCCCGTCGCGACGTTCCATGGCGCACATCGACCCGTACAACTTCATCACACACGAGTCGCTCGACGAGCCCACCTGGGGCCCGCTCTCCGTGGGAGACGAGGTCGAGCGGTACGAGGTCGTGCGCGCGCTGGGTGTGGGCGGCATGGCGCAGGTCTACGAGGTCCGCCACAAGGAGCTCGGCGTGCGCTACGCGCTCAAGCTCCTGCACACGCAGTCGCCCTCGTCGATGGTTCGGCTGATGCGCGAGGGGCGCACTCAGGCCCGGCTGGACCACCCGAACATCGTGAAGGTCCGGGACGTGTTCCTCGCGCGCGGGGTCCCTGCGCTTCTCATGGACCACGTCGACGGGGTGACGCTGGGGGAGTGGGCTCGCGCCAAGGAGCGCTCCGAGCGCGAGCTCCTGGGCGTGTTCACGCAGCTCGTCGACGCGGTCGCGCACGCGCACGACGCCAGCGTCGTGCACCGGGACCTCAAGCCCGGCAACGTGCTCGTCTCGAAGGGTGACGTCGTCCACGTGACCGACTTCGGGATCGCCAAGCACGTCTCGCACGAGACGGGCGACGCCGCGGGGACGCTGACGCAAGCTGGCGGCGTGCTCGGGACCCCCATGTACATGGCGCCCGAGCAGTTCCGCGACGCGGGCTCGGTCGACGCGCGCGCGGACGTGTTCGCGCTCGGGGTGATCCTCTACGAGCTGTGCTGCGGCAGGCGCCCGTTCGAGGCGCAGAACCCCTTCGACCTGCTCGAGAAGATGGAGGCTAGTGATTACGCGCCTGTCGTTCGCCTCGCGCCCGACCTGAGCGCGCCGGTTCGGGACGCGATCGCGTCGTGCCTGAAGCCTCGAGAGGACCGGCTCGCGTCGGCGCGCGCGTTGCTGGGGCTGCTCGAGACCGTGGAGGGACCGCCACCGCCGCACGAGTCGCCCAGACCGACGCGCCGTTGGGCGTACGCGCTCGCGGGAGCCGCCGTGACGGCGCTCGCGGCCGCGGCCGTATCGAGCGCGCGCCCCACGGACAGCCCGACCGCGCCCCTGGAACCCGAGGCGGCGCGCCCAGACCACTCCGCGGCGCTGGAGCGTCAGGTGCGCGCGGCGAAGCTCGAGTCGATCGCGAGGAGGCGCGCCGAGGCGGAGCCCGGTATCGCGCTGGCGCTGCTGCGCGCGGCGGCCTCGGAGCTGGAGCCAGACGAGCGACGTCGGGTCCTGGACGCCCCGACGCTGGATCGATGGCGGCGACGAGGCGCGGCGGTGACCTCACTCCCGTTGGGCCAACAGGCGTTCTCGGTGAAGTTCTCACCGTCGGGGGCGCTGCTCGCCGTGGGCGGCATCGAGGGCACGCTCCAGGTGTGGGACCTCGCGCGCGCAGAGCTCATGTTCGAGTGGAACATCGAGGACTTCGGGAGCGTCAAGCTGATGGACTTCTCGCCCGACGAGGCGTCTCTGATCATCGTGCCGAGCAAGCGAAACAGGTCGACGAACGGTCAGGACCCGCAGCCCGCGAGGCTCGTGTCGACGCGCACCGGTGAGACGTTGAGGACGTTCGCCCATGGCCAGTTCACGCGCTCGATGCAGACCGACTCGACGTTCGAGAGGGCGATCACCACGGCGTTCGACAGCCGCGTCATCATCTGGGACATGAGCACGAGCGCCCCTCTTCGGGTGCTCAAGGCAGCGGGGCTGACGCTCGTGCCAGATCGAGCGACGGCGCTGGCCCCTTCGGGTGAGTGGGTCGCGTTCGTCGACAACTCGCCCCCGCGGGTGAGGGTCTTCGACGTGGAAACCGGCGCGCTGGTGCACGAACTGTTCGGCCCGAACAAAGACAACAGACTCCACGTCGGAGAGCTGGCGTTCACACCCGACAGCGAGAGGTTGATCCTCGCGAACTCCACCGAGCTGGTGATCTGGAACGTGCGCACGGGGGAGCGCCTGTTCGATGAGAACATCGACGCGTTCGGGATGCTCGAGCTGTCGAACGGAGGCCTGTTCGTCGAAGGTTCGAAGTCGGGTGAGTTCCGTCTGCGCGACATCGAGCGGCCAGCGGAGTACGTGAAGGTCGAGGGCGAAGCGTGGATCTACAACCTGGACTTCGCGGACGATGCCGAGACGTTCGCGACGGCGTCCTCGGACGGGACCGTCGGGTTGTGGGACGCGCGCACGGGCACGCAACGCACGAGGCTCTTCGGCGCGCGTTCGTGGGTGCTCGACGTGGACGTCTCATCCGGTGTGCTGCCAAGAATCGCGGCGGCGGGGCGCGACGGACTCGTCCGTTTGTACGATGACGTGACACGAGACATCGAGGCCAGGAGCCCTCCGTTCGAGGACCAGGTCCTCTTTCGTACGTGGTCCCTCGACGGGCGCACGCTCGCGCTCATGGCCTCCGAAGGCGAGCTCTGGCGTTGGCGCGAAGGACAGGGTTGGTCACGACTCGTCGTCCCTCCGAAGACGAGTATCAAGCGGATGGTCGTCCACGACGACGGCGCGATCTATGCTGCGGCGAGCTACGACGTCATGTTGAAGTACGCGGCGTCGGAGAACACGCCGACGCGCATGAAGATCGCGCCTGGCTTCTACATATCACCGAGCCTGGGCGCAGGGCTGTTGTGCGCGAACTCGAGCAGGACGTTGTGGATGTTGGACACGGTCACAGGGGAGATCGTGCGAGAAGAACACACGACCCGGGTGCGCGCGCATGAGGTCGCGGGTGACGACTCCTGGTGTGCCTACGCGAATGACGAGCGCGAGCTCGTGTTCATGCCGAGCACTCCGGATGGCGAGACGCGCAGAGGGCGCACATCGGGGCTGCCGTCGCTGATGCGTTCGAGCTCGGACGGGCAGAAGCTCGCGATCGGGACGTGGCACGACACCGCCGAAATATGGGACGCGCACTCGGCGGAGCGGATCGCGTTGCTCGAGGGACACGAGGACTCCGTCGTCGCGCTCGCGTGGGCTCCGAAGCACCTGATCACGGGGTCTCTCGACCGCACGCTCATGGTGTGGGACATCGAGACGGGCGCCCGCGTCCACACGCTCGAGGGCCACACGCGAGACGTCACGGCCGTGGAGGTCGAGCCCGGCGGCCGCGCGGTGTGGTCGGCGTCCAAGGACGGGACGCTGCGCCGGTGGGATCTCGAGACGGGCGAGTCGACGCGAGTCGTGACGCTTCCCGAGCGCGCCGTCGCGGTGCGCGTGGGAGAGGACGAGGTCGTCGCGTTGGGCATCGACGGGGTGCGTTACGCGTTCCCATCCAACGGCTCCAGCGAGGAGGACCCGCTCACACGCACCGGCGCGTGGACGAACCTGAGGGTGTGCGAGGGCACGTTCGAGGTCCGCGCGGTGACGCCCTTGCCCGCCCCAGAGACCGTGTGGGCGCCCAGGTCGCTCTGCGACGAGCCATGAGCATCAGGACGAACTCCATGAAAGCACGCGATGACACGAGGACCTCGCCGAGCTGGTTCGAGGACACACTGAGTGCGCTCGAGGAGACGGGCCAGGCGACGACCCCGAGCCTCGGTGGCACGTCGCCGACCGCGCTCGGCCGCGCGATCCACGCCGCGTGGATCGCGCGGCGAGGCGTGTTCTCACCGATGATGTGCGTGGACGCGGAGGTGTTTCAGGGGAACGACCTCGAGGGGTCCTGGTGGGCGGCCGCGCGCGGGGGGCTGTTGGTCGTCGAGGGCGCGCTGCCCGAGCGCGCCCGCGGGGACCTGCGTGGCCCGCTGAGCGAGGGGTCGTTGTGGCTGCTCGAGGTCGACGGGGACGCAGAGCATGAAGGATCGGTGGAGCTGACCGAGCACGTCGAGCGGTTGGCGCGGCGCTACGCGTGCGCCACGGACCCGGGCCTCCAGCGCGTGCGTGAGAGCCTGTCGCGGAACCTCCTCGGCGCGTCGACGGTGCACCTGGTGGGCGAGCCACACACGGACAAGGTCGCGCTCGCGCGGTGGGCGCATGAGGGACTCGACCACATGCCGCTCTCGCACGTGAGGCGAGCCGAGGGGTCGTCCTCGGCGTCCAGGTGGGAGCTGTTCGAGGACGTCGACGCGCTCGAGCCGCGCGCGCAGGAGCTGCTCCGGGGCGCGCTGGCGCGCAGAGAGCCGCGCGCGCGCCACGCGACCTCGACGCGGGACTCGCGCGGGCGCGTCTCGCGCCCCGAGCACCCGGCGATCTCACCCATCGTGGGCCGAAGCGGGGCGATGGCGAGGTTGCTCGAGCGGCTGGTCCGCCTCGCGCCGAGCAAGCTCCCGGTGCTGCTCACGGGGGAGCCGGGCGTGGGCAAGGAGCTCTTCGCGCGCGCCCTGCACGAGGCGTCCGGGCGGACGGGCGCGTTCGTCGCGCTGGACGCGGGGGCGCTCGCGCCGACGCTCATCGAGAGCGCGCTCTTCGGCCACCGGCGCGGCGCGTTCACGGGGGCGACCTCGGACCGCGAGGGCGCGTTTCGTTCGGCACACGAAGGGACGCTGTTCCTGGACGAGCTGGGCAACCTCCCGCTCGATCTGCAGCGCAAGCTCATCCGAACGCTCCAGGAGTTTCAGGTGCTGCCCGTGGGCGCGGACAGGCCCGTGAGGATCGACGTGCGCGTGGTCGCGGCGACGAACGCCGATCTGGGCGAGATGACGCGCAGGGGCGAGTTCCGAGAGGACCTCCTGGGCCGCCTGAACGCGGCGACGCTGAAGATCCCGCCGCTGCGTGAGAGGATCGAGGATCTGGAGGAGCTCGCGGCGTGCTTCTACGAGGACCTGCGCGGCGCGGCGCCCGAGGGGCTGGGTTGGTGCGCGCCAGAGGTCTGGGACGCGCTGCGCGCGTACGACTGGCCGGGCAACGTGCGCGAGCTCAGGCACGCGGTCGACTACGCGCTCGCGATGAGCGACGTCGGTGAGCGCGTGGAGCGCGCGCACGTCGAAGAGCTCGCGCCGCTGTCGCGTCGCGACGCGCCGCTCATCACCACGCGCTCGGCGCCCGAGGAGGAGGACCTGCCGTGGCCGCTCGAGCCCAGGCTCCGGCAGCTCATGAGGCTGACGACGGTGCGCGTGCCGCCGCTGCGGGAGCGTTCGGAGGCGTCGAGACGGCACAGGGTCCTGGAGCGGTTGAGTGGCTGCCTCGTCACGGAGGCCGCGCTCGGGCTGCTCGCCGCGCAGCCCTGGTGGGGCAACGCGCTCGAGCTCGAGGCGCGCCTGTCCGAGCTGCGGGCGTCGGGAGGCGTGGTCGACGTGGCGCGGCTGGAGGAGGCCTCGGTCCCGCTCCACGGGTCCTCGTCGCGCGCGCCGATCACGCTGGCGCTGTCGCCGACGAGGTCTCGCGGCGGGCGCGTCGACGCGCTCCGGTGGGATCTCGACGCGCGGACTCGCCC
>CAJXPN010000255.1 GCA_913058025.1 uncultured Myxococcales bacterium
AGTAGATCGTCGGCAGCGTCAGATGTGTATAAGAGACAGCTCCCGCACCAGGAGCAGATGGACCTCGACCGCCTCGTCGCCAAGCTGAGCGCCGACTCCGACCCCAGCGTCAAGGCGCTCACGGACCAGATCGACGAGCTCCAGAAGAAGGTCCGCGAGCTCACCGAGCGCGTCGACAAGTCCGAGCAGACATCGGCTTCCTGACCCGAACCCGCCGCGCACACCGAGGGCGAGGTGGCTGGCCCACCGGGCCGGCCACCTCGCCCTCTCTCATGTCTGGATGACGAGGATGTTTCACGTGAAACACGACGAGCTCTTCTCCGAGCTTCGCTCCATCACGCAACGGGCGCCCTCCCCAGAACACTGGGACGAGCTCGTCGCGTTGCTCCGACCGCTCGAAGGCGACGACCTCGCGCGCTTCCACGCCGAGCTCGCCCCGTACCTACAGGGCGCGCTGTCTCACTGGCCCGATGAGACACGCGTCGCCGACGACCTGCTCGACCCCGCGCACGTGATGAGCGTCTCGCGGACCTTGCTCTTCGATGAGCGCTTCACGTCGCAGCCCCACACCCTGACGCGCATAAAATCCCGTTCTAAAACATGGAGTTCGACGTCCTGTGAAGACATCCGACGTGTCGACGTCCGGTACGTCTCGAAGAACATGGGGCGCCTGTTCCGCGCCCTCATGGGCGCCCTCTCCAACCTCACCTCGATCCACATCAAGGGCCACTTCGAGAACGCGCCCGACACCCGAAGCTCCATGAAGGGCGTCCCGGTCCTCACCAGCGACTTCGTCCACCTCGCCGTCGACCTCCACGGCCCCACGCTCGAGTCATTCTTGCTCCAGGAGACGTGGAGGGAGCCAGGCTCGAAGCACACGCCGACCTCACGCATGTGGGACGCGCTCTACGCACGCCTGGGTGACCTCCCGAACCTGCGCGCGCTCCATGTGCGCCAGACCAACAAGGCGCGCAAGGCGATCCAGGTCGCGCTCGCGGAGCCCCGCCTCGACGGCATCGAGGAGCTCCAGATCGACACCTTCATGAAGAACCTCGACGTCTCCTGGCTGACCGGGCGCGAGGCGTCGAAGAACCTGCGCCGCGTGCGCGTCGTGCCCATCTCGGACGCCGACGCGCTCGCGCTCGTCACCGCCCCGAACCTCTCGGGCGTCACGTGCTGGGAGCTACATGAAGACTCCCGAACCGACACGCGCGAGCGCGGCTGGGGGAGTGAGCGCTCCCTCTACTGGGCCTCGAAGTCTCCCTACATCGACGTCTCCTCTCGGGACCTCCTCGCCACGCGCTGGCTCGAGCTCACCAGGCTCGACTCGGACGCCATCCACGAGCGCCTCTTCGACACCTCGGGCGACCTCAGGCCCAGCGTACACGCCAAGGGAATCTGCATGAGTCACATCAAATACAAGGACTCGAGGACCTTCATCGCGCAGGCCGCCGACGCGATGCCGAACCTCCGGGTGCTCGCGTTCGTCTCCGGGTTCGTCGCGCGTCCCCACGACATCCGCGCGCTCTCCGAGTCACCGCTCATCGACCAGCTCGACGTGTTCTACGCGCGCGCTTCGTACGCCACGCGCGCGGGCTCCTACAGGGGCGGCACCGCGTCGGACGTCGCGGCCAACCGCGGCGCGTGGGTCGCCGTCGCCGACGACGTGACCATCCACCCCGGACTGCGCGCGCACGCGTGGCGCTGCGCGACCTGCGGCGACGCGCTGCGCGACCTGCGCTCGATCGCGCGCGCGATGGGGATGAGAGGCTACTCCAAACTCCACGCCGAGGAGCTCTCCGCGCTCATCGAAGCCCGCGCGCCGGATGTCTTCGACGACCCACGCGCCGGCGTCACCGACGCGGACGTACCCGAAGCGCTCGACCCAAACGGGACGATCGCGTGGTGGAGGGCAAACCCTTGAAAAGTAAAACGAAACACATCAAAGAGTCCCACGACGAGCTCTCCTCCGAGCTGCGCTCGATCGTGCAGGCGGGCCCCTCGACGTCTGGCTGGAGCGCCACCCCGCCCGAGCTCGACCCTGGCGGTGTCGTCACCATGTGGCGCGCCGCCAACGGGTGAGTCATTCTCATCCGAACACCAACCCCACGGCACCGAGACGAGGAATGAGCCCCAACCTGCTCTCAGAGCTCCGCTCGATCACGCAACGCACTCCCTCACGTCACGACTGGGACGAGCTCAGGGACCTGCTCAACGCCATGGAGGAAGACCAACGCGAGCTCTTCGACACCGAACTCGCTCCTTACCTGGAGGGCGCGCTGTCACGCTGGCCAGACGAGCTCCGCGTCGCGCACGACCTGGCGGATGGTATGCCGGTCATGAGCGTCTCGCGCACGCTCCTGCTCAGCGGGCGTGGGAACAGCGCCAACTACACGCAAGACATCATCGAGGCTCGCGACCGGATCTGGCGATCGCCTCGCTGTTCACACATCTGCCGCGTCGACATTCGACGCGTCTCGTCCAACCTGGGGCTCCTCTACGTCAAGCTCCTCGAGGCGCTGCCCAAGCTCCGCGCGATCTTCATCGAGGACCACTTCGAGAACAGACCCAACCGCACACTCGCCGCGAAGGGTATCCCGGTCCTCACCAGCGACTTCGTGGACCTCGCCATCGACCGCCACGGTTCCACTCTGGAGTCCTTCGGGCTCCAGGAGACCTTGCCCGGCAAGGGCTCGAAGAACACGCCAACCTCACGCATGTGGGACGCGCTCTTCGCGCGGCTCGACGAGCTGCCTAACCTGCGCGCGCTCCACATCCGTCAACACCACAAGGCAACCAAAGCGGCGGCGGACGTCCTCGGCGAGCCCAGGCTCGATGGCCTGGAAGAGCTCCAGTACGTCTCGTACTCGAGGAAGCTCGATACCTCAGCGCTCATCGAACGCGAGGCGTCGAAGAACCTGCGCCGCGTCCGCATCCTTCCTATCTCGGACGAGGACGCGCTCGCGCTGATCAACGCCCCCAACCTCTCCGGCGTCATGTGCTGGGAGCTCCACGAAGACAACACTACGGACACACTCGAGCACGGCTGGGGGAGCGAGCGCTCGACGTACTGGGCGTCCAGATCTCCCCACCTCGACGTCACCCCTCGAGACCTCATCGCCACGCGCTGGCTCGACCTCTTTGCGTTGGACAAGAAGGCGCTTCACGAGCGCCTGTTCGGCGCCTCGGGCGACCTCAGGCCGAGCAACCATACCCAAGGTATCTACCTGAGGTTCATACGTTATATCGATCTTCACGTGCTCTTCGAGCAGGCACATGACGCGATGTCCGAGCTGCGCAAGCTCGCCTTCCACTCGTCCTTCACGCTGCGCCCACAGGACGTCCGCGTGCTGTCTGCGTCCCCGCTCATGGAGCGGCTCGACGCGCTCTGGCTCGTCCCGAGGTGGTCCATAAGCGCGAACACGTACGGGCGAGGCACCACCGAGGAGCTCCAAAAGAAGCTGAGGGCGTGGCTCGCGATCGCAGACGACGCGTCCATCAACCCCGCGCTTCGGCTGCACGCGTGGCGCTGCGCGACCCACGGCGACTCCGCCAGCGACATCAGATCGATCGGCCGCGCGCTCGAACTCGAGGGCTACTCCCGGCTCGACGAGGCCGCCCTGACCTCGCGCATCAACGCCCGCGCGCCCGATGTCCTCGACGATCCTCGCGTCGTCATCATCGAAGGCGATATCCCCGATGAGATTGACCCAGGAGGGTCCATCGCCTGGGCGCGTGAAGGAACCATTGCGCGCCGTCGTCTCGTCAAATCATACCACTCACGCTATCCTCGACGCTCGCTCCCCTAGCCACCCACACGAGGCCAAGAGATGAACTGGTACCAGGGTCAGGTCCTCGCCGACCGCTACCTCGACACCATGCTATCTGACTGGAAATCCACGGCTTTGCTCCTCATGCAGGCGCCTCTGCTCGCGGGGCTCGCCGTGCTCGTGTGGGGCAACATCGAGCGCGCGAACAACGTGCTCTACTTCGTGATGGTGCTGTCCATGGTCTGGATCGGCTGCATGAACGCGTGCCGGGAGATCGTGAAGGAGCGGGCGCTGTTCCTGCGCGAGCGGATGTTCAACCTGGAGGTCGGCGCCTACCTCTACTCCAAGCTCAGGGTGCTCGGGCTGCTCAACGTCGTCCAGGTCGTGACCTACTCGGCCATCGTCTCGAAGTACCTCGACACCCGGATCGCCATCGGCTGGCTGTTCTTCAACCTGTTGGCGGCCGCGGTGTGTGGCACGTGCATCGGGCTGCTGATCTCGGCGCTCGTCAAGCGCTCGGATCGCGCGGTCGGCCTCGTGCCGCTCCTGATCATCCCGCAGATCATCTTCAGCGAGCTCTCCATCTCCAAGGACAGCTTCTCGGGGATCTCCGAGTACATCTTCTACCTGATGCCCTCGCGCTGGGGGTACGAGTCGCTGGTGGAGTTCGCGCAGACCTCACCGGAGTACCAGGTCGCATTCGGCAAGATCATGCCGATGCTGCTCATCGGCGCGGCCGCGATCGCCATCAGCTTCCCCATCCTGAAGGCTCAGAAATACTGAGCGCTCACCAGCTCCCGAGCACGGCGATCCGCTCGCGCCCGGCCCACCGCCTCAACATCTCCGGCTGCATGATCTTCCCGACCACGCGGTACTTGCTCGTGATGATGGGCGAGGCCGTCGCGGCGGGCTCGTCGAGCACCGTGTGCGTGACGTAGGACGCGTGGATGAAGCGCACGTCGAGGTCCTCCCGCACGAGCACGTAGCCCACGTGGAAGTCCAGGCCGATGACGTAGAGCCCTGGACCCATCCCCTTCATGTCCTTGATGAATCGATCGATGGGTTCGTTGCGCCAGCGCGTGATCGTGGACTTGGGCGCGAGCGACTTGATGATGAGCTCGGCGGGCTGGCGTTGGAGCTTGCCCGCCTTGATGACGAAGCCGGCGTCCACGAGCGTCCTCGCCACGAACATCCCGCAGTTGACCTTGCCCTCCTGCGGGACCTTCGTCTGAGGTGAGCCGAGCCCCCACGTCGTGCCGTACCAGCGGTCGAACAGGGACTCCATGTCGCGGACCATGCGCCTCTCGACCTCGGCGGGAGCGCGCGAGGCGTCCTCGAGCGCTTTCGGGCCGCGCTTGCTCTGTATCCTCGAGACGAGGTCGGCGTAGGGCTCGGGGGGTTTCAGGGCCTCGGGCGCTGGCGCGTCTGGCGCGTCTGGCGCGTCTGGCGCTGGCGTGTCGGCGTGCTCGTGGCCGTGGTCGTGGCCGTGCTCACCGGAGTCGTGCGCGTGGGCGTCGCCTGGAGGGTGGCGATGAGGCGTGAAGACGACGAGGAGGGATACGCCGACGAGCGCGAGTAAAGGGAGTCGGCGGCGCATGAGGGCCTCGGATGGGCGTGGTGGAGGTGGCCCAGATCATGATGTCTCGAGGCGGCCCGGTTATTTCGGGGCTCAGGCGTCGAACGCGCCCGTCTTCTCCTCGACGAACAGCGCGCGCCGCACGTAGTCGAGCCCGGCGAGCGAGTGGATGTCGCGGGAGAAGTAGGGGACGCGGAGCAGCGGGATCTTGTTGGGGACGCGGTCGCGGAGTCGGTCGATGGCCTCGGCGTCGAGGTCGGCGAGGACCTGGAACTCGGCGGCGTTGGTGCGAAGCTTCCGGGCGAAGACCTTCTGCTGCTCTTCGTCGAGCGACTCGAAGGCCGGGTGGAGCCCGGCGAGGTCCTGCGCCATCTTGACGGACGGACGGTTGAGCTCGGTGGTGGGGACCCAGGATGGGTGGACGCGGTTGACGATGAACGCGCCGACGCTGGCGGTCTCGGCGCCGAGCTTGTCATAGAAGTAGATGGCCTCGTCGATGTTGGCCGCGGTGGGCGAGGAGATGACGGCGAAGGTGGCGGCGTCGCTGGTGAGGAGCTCTCGGACCTTCGCGGCGCGCTCCTGGAAGCCGCCGAAGAGCGTGGAGAACGCCTGGAGGAAGATGCCGAGCTCGGAGAGCATCTCCCCGCCGGTGAACTTCGAGAGCGTCTTGATGACGTAGTTGGTGCCCACGGCCATGATCCCGCGGCCCAGGCGCCCGCGCGCGCTCGGCTTGATCCACTGGAGCGCGCGGTTGTTGATCGCGTCGATGAGGCGGTTGGGCGCCTCGAGGAAGTCGAGCGCGTGGGAGGTGGGCGGCGTGTCGAGCACGATGAGGTCGTACTTGCCCTCGTTGTAGAGCTCGTAGAGGCGCTCGGCCGCGGCGTACTCCTGGGTGCCAGCCAGGCTGGTGGAGAAGTACTGGTAGAGGCGGTTGCGCAGGATCGTGTGCTTGGCCTCTGCGTTGGGCGCGTACCGGTTGACGAGGTGATCGAACGACTGCTTCATGTCGAGCATCATCGCCCAGAGTTCCCCGCCGGGTTCACGGTCGATGCCGTCGAAGCGGTCGAGCGGGATCTCGCGGGGCTCGTTCCCGAGGCGGTCGACGCCCAGGCTGTTGGCGAGCCGCCGGGCGGGGTCGATGGTGAGGACGAGCGCGCGGCGGCCGCTCAGCGCGGCCTGGAGGCCGATGACGGCGGACGTCGTGGTCTTGCCGACGCCGCCCGAGCCCACGCACACGACGAT
>CAJXPN010000256.1 GCA_913058025.1 uncultured Myxococcales bacterium
ATCTACACAGAGTAGATCGTCGGCAGCGTCAGATGTGTATAAGAGACAGCGGGTACGGCGAGCCGGCCTCGGCGGAGACGATCGAGCACATGAAGGGCCTGGGGGTCGGGTGGCTGTCGATCACGCCGTTCGGGTGGATGTCCTCGATCTCGTCGACGACGATCGGAGGGGAGCACGCGCCGGGCTCGAAGATGCCCGGCGGGGCGGAGTCGAAGGAGCGCGTGGAGGGTGTGTTCGAGCAGGCGCGCGCGGCGGGGATGAAGCTCATACTGAAGCCGCACATCTGGGTCGGCAGGGGCGAGTGGCGCGGCTCGATCGCGCCGGAGGGCGGTGACTGGGCGGCCTGGTGGGAGAGCTACCGGGGGTTCATCCTGTACTACGCCGCGATGGCCGAGCGGCTCGACGCGGAGGCGTTCGTGGTGGGCGTAGAGCTGGTGAGCGCGCTGAAGGCGCACCCGGAGGAGTTCGCGCGCACGGTCGCCGAGGTCCGAAAGGTCTACTCGGGCAAGATCACCTACAGCGCGAACTGGGACGAGATGCACCCGCCCCAGCTGTGGCGCCAGCTCGACGCGGTCGGCGTCCAGCTCTACCCGCCGCTGAGCGACGACCCGGACCCGAGCGTCGCCGAGCTGTGCGCGGCGCTGAAGGTCCACCTGGACACGTGGAGCGCGCTGGCCGAGGCGGCCGACCGCCCGCTCTGGCTGACCGAGATCGGCTACAAGTCCGCGCCCACGGCGGTCAAGGAGCCGTTCGGCTGGCCCGAGAACCTGCCCGACCACCTGCGCGAGTCGGACGAGCGGCTCCAGGCGCGCGCGTACCGCGCGCTCTTCGAGGAGGTCGCGCGCCACGAGCGCGTGGAGGCCGTCTACCTGTGGAAGTACTTCACCGACGCCGGCTCCACTGAGGAGGGCGACTTCGGGTTCTCACCGCGCGGGAAGCGCGCCGAGGAGGTCCTGAAGCGGGCGTTCGCGCCGCCCGCCGACTGACGCGTGCTCAGGTGTACTGGGCGGCGTCGTGGAGGATCTTGAGCGCCTCGGAGAAGAGCCGGGGCTCGGCCTCGGAGAAGGGGACCGCGGGCGGCTCCTTCTTCTTGAGGTCCGAGGTGGGGACCGCGGGCGGCTCCTTCTTCTTGAGGTCCGAGGTCTTGATGAACTTGATCTCATCGAGGCCCTGGGTGCCGTAGCTCGTCTGGATCTTGCCGTTGCGCGTGAGGCTGAAGCCGGAGCTCGGCTTGAAGTCGACGACCTGGTCGAGGTCACCGGGGGCGAGGCGGATGAAGTAGGCCCACCACCAGGACTTCTCGGCGAAGCCCCAGCCCGACGCGAAGCTGGCGATGAGGCGCTCGTTGCTCAGGCTGGCCTTGCCGGTCTTGACGTCCTCGATGAGCGCGTCGGAGCGCTCGCCCGGGGTGAAGACGTCGCGGCCCATCTGGTCGAAGGGCTGGATGATCTCGAAGTCCATGAGCTGGTTGGTCCACTCCTGGCGCTCGTCGCCGTCGAGCTCGACGGGGTGAACGAGCGAGAGGAAGTGGTCGGCGGCCGGGGTGTACTCCTCCATCTCGAGGTCCATCAGCAGGTTCTCCTCGTCGAGCATCACCCGCGCGACGACCTCGCCCTCGGCGTCGAAGATCTTCCAGACGAGCCGGCGAGCGATGTGGCCGAGCACGGGGTGGTCGACGACGTAGGAGCGCCAGCGGTCGGAGCGCCAGGAGCGGCCCATGAGCATCGCGCGCTCCATGCGCGCCGACTGCTCGGCGAAGACGTCCATGACCGGCTGGCGCATCAGCTTGTATTCGGCGCGCGCGACCTTGACGAGCTCCCGGTCGTCGGCCTTGCGGCCGGGCGGGATCTTCTCGAAGTAGCGCTCCTCGACCTCGTCGTAGAACGAGATCTCGCCGCGGCCCTTGACGATGAAGGTGAACTGGCGTGGGCCGTAGTCGAAGACGCGACGGCCTCGCGCGTCGAGGCCGAAGGAGGGCACGGCGAGGTCGGCGAACTCGTCCTCGCTGAGCTTGTTCTTCTTCTTGTAGGCGTCGAGCTCGGACTTGGCGCGGTTGACGAAGTCGGTCTGCTGGGAGTGCTCGCTGATGTAGACGAGGTCGCGGCGCGCCTCGGGCAGGTCGATCGTGGAGAGCGCCGTGATCGCGCGCATCATGCAGGACTTCTGTCGGCGAGACTCGGGCCACTCCTTGGTCGAGCGGACGTAGTGGTCGAGCGCGTCGGCGACCGCGGGGGTCTGGGCGGTCGCGGCGAGCTCGATGATCCAGTCGTCGGCCTCGCCGACGTTGTCGTGGTTCCAGGTCTCGAAGAGGCCGAGGACGAAGTGCTCGTAGGCGTCGGGCTCGAAGAGCGAGAGCTTGGCGGCCTTGAGCGCCTTCTGCGCGGCGTGGCGCGTGATCTCGTGGTTCTTTTGGAACTTGTCGTTGCGCGGGTCCTTGTACCCGAGGGCCTCCTTGAGGAGCTTGGGCGTGGGGTGCGCCCAGGCGGCGGCGCGCAGCAGGCCCTCGACGACGGGGACGGGGAGCGCGTGCTCGCCGTCGGCCATGACGACCTGGCTGAGGTCGCTGGAGGAGAACCACTCGGGGTGCTTCTCGCGGGGCCACTCCAGACCGACGACCGCGCCCATCCACGACGTGAGCTTCTTGTCGGGGAGGTCGGGGACGACCTCCTCCTCGTGGTCGAGGACCTCCTCGCGCACGAGCTTGATGGCCAGATCCTTCTCGCCCTCGAGCATCGCCTCGATGAGCTCGGTGTCGCCGTTCTCCTTGAGGCGGCGCAGCCACTCGACGGCCCAGTCGCGCTTGCGGCCGCGGCGCGCGCACAGGCGCACCAGGCCCTTGACCACGTGCGCGCCCTCGCCGAGCATGTACTGCTCGATGAGGCCGTCGATCACGGCCTTCTTGCCCCAGTAGTGCGCCAGCCACTCCACGACGTCGGGGTGGCGGACCTTGAGCGCCTCCTGGAACGAGGTGGTGAGGTTGTAGCCGTTGTTGCGCCAGACGACGTGCTTGAACAGGATCTCGATGTGCTCGAAGCCGCCCCAGGCGAAGGCCCGCTTCACGTCCTTGGGCTCGGAGGCGAACTTGATCTTCTTGATGAGCTCCTCGGCCTTGTGCTCGTCGCTCAGCTTGTAGACCAGGTCCACGACCGTGGTCTGCCACGCCTGGTTCTTACGGCGGACGTACTCGCCCACGATCCCCTCGATGCCCGTCTCCCAGGGGATCCTGTGGAGGAGCTGGGGGATGTTCGTGTTGAGGTCGTAGTACGCGGCGGTCTTGAAGTCGTAGGTCGCCAGGGCGTCCACGGCGAGCTTGTAGGCGGTCTCCTGGTTGGCCTCGTCGATCGGGCCGAAGGCCCAGATCCAGGGGCCTACGGCGGGGCCAGGGTAGCGCTTGAAGAGCCACTCGATGACCTCGCCGTGGTCGAACAGCTCGCGCATCAGGCGCACGAGCGTGTAGTGCGACTGGTAGATGTAGCCGGTGCCCACGACCCCGTCGAAGAAGTCGATGAAGGACTTGAAGTCGCCGTTCGGATCGAGCTTGCCCACGTGCGGCTCGATGTCCTCGAGCTTGATCTCGTCGCCCCAGTTGCCGTTGAAGTAACCGTCGTGGCCGAGCATCTCGAACCAGAACGTGGCCTCCTCACGCGAGAGGACGCCGTCGGTCTCCTGCCAGCCCTTGGCGTAGGTGTCGATGAGGGGCTGCGAGACCCAGTTGTTCCACTCGTCGCGGCGCGCCTTGATCGCGGTCTGGAGGCACTCCTTCTTGTCGAAGTCGCGCGGCTTGCCCACGGGCCAGGAGTCCCACTTCTCGGCGAGCCGATCGAGGTCGCTCTGCCTGAAGTTGTGAAACGGCGCGAACGCGTCGGCGCGCTTGATCTTGAGCTTGGGGACGTCGTTGCTCATGGTCGTCTCGACCTCGTGTGAGGAGTGGCTGCGTCGTGGGCTTGAAAGCGGCACCAACCTAACCGATCGGGGGAGGTCTTTGAAGGGCGCGGAGCGCTCGTATGACGCAGGATTCTACTCAGGCCTCACCTCCGGCAGGAGCCGCCCGTAGCACCCGCAGCGCCATACGGGTCTGCGCCTGTACGGTCTCGGGCGGCTCCCCCATGCCCATCTGGATCAACAGCGCGGTGAACTGCGTGTCGAGGTATCGGGACGCGAGCTCGGGCGAGGTCACCGGGTCGACCTCACCTCGCTGGAGCGCGCGCTGGTAGCACGCCTCCATGGCGCGCCTGCGCTCGAGCTCGATCGACGCCAGCCTCGCCTCGGTCACCGGGCCGAGGTGTGAGCGCGCGAGCCGCATCTCGGTGAAGAGGCACCCGGTGGGGGCGCCTCGATCCGACGTCATCGCCACGATGAGCATCTCCATCACGTCGGCGAACGGGAGCTCCAGCTCGAGCGCGTCGAGGAAGGGCACGAGCAGCAGCTCCCGGTAGGAGACGAGCACCGCCGCCATCAAGCCGTCCTCGTCGTCGAACTCTCGGTACAGCGCCGGCTTCGAGACGTTCGCGCGGCGGCACACCTCGTTCAACGACAGCGCCTGCACTCCCTCCTTCCAGTAGCTGTCCATCGCGAGCGCGATGGTGCGCTCTCGATTGAACGTTCTCGGCCGCCCGCGACCCCGCTTCGTCTCTTCACCCATGATTAAAAACCATTCGGTACAATAACATTTGACAGCCCGACACGGCGCGCGTAGAAATCACTACCGATCGGTACAAAATACACATGACGGGCGCTCCATGTACACCGGATTCGCCCTACGCAGGAGCCTCGATGGTAGCCGGACACTTCGCAACCTCGCTCGTCGCAAAGCGGCTCGTCCCAGCCGGTCACCTCGCGTTCTACCTGGTGATCGCCCAGTTGCCCGATGTGCTCTGGCACGTCTTTCACTTCGCGGGGCTCGAGCCCACGGGGCCAGCAAACCCGATGGAGGCGAGCCTGGACAACATGCACGCCCACATGACCTACAGCCACGACCTGTTGCCCACGGTCGGCTGGATGGTCCTGGCGGTCGCTATCGGGCGAGCGCTGTTCGGCGTGTGGAAGCCAGGCCTTGCGGGCGCGGCGCTGATCGTCGTGCACGGTCTGTGTGACGCGCTCAGCGGCCACCCCCACTTCGTCTTCGGCCCGGACACCGCGCAGATCGGCCTGGGCCTCTACGGCACGGCCCCTTATGTGGCGCTCGCGCTCGAGGCCGTGTTCACCCTCGCCGTCATGGCGTGGGTGATCGTCCGAGACACGAGAGAAGGCGTGCGCCGCAGCCGCGCCACTCTGGCCGTGTGGGCCGCCGTGTTCGGCGGCGGCATCCTGTCGATGGTGCCCATCGCGGACCTCTCACTGGTCGAGCTGACCGGCATCGCCCCGATCGAGGCGATGTCGGGGACGTTGGTGCCCGGGCTGGTGGTCATGTACGCGTCCATGGTCGCGGCGCTGCTCTGGGCAGGCGCCCGGCCGACCACACGCGTCGGCGAACCGACGGTCGAGACGCCGTCATGAGATGCCGTGGCGCTTCATGAGCCGGTAGAGCGTGGTGCGGTCGACGCCGAGCGCGTCGGCGGCGTCCTGGCGGCGGCCCTCCATACGCGCGAGCGTGGCGCGCACGTGGCGCGCCGTGGCCGCGGCGACGACCTCGTCGAGCGTGCCAGAGCCCAGGTCGCCCGGGGACGCGGGGCCTCTGGAGACGTCGAGCATCAGGTCCTCGAGCGCGATGACCTCTCCGAGCGAGAGCGCGACGGCGCGCTCGATGAGGTTCTCGAGCTCGCGCACGTTCCCGGGCCAGGCGTGCGAGGTGAGGTAGGACTCGACCTCGGGCGTCCAGCCCGTGCGGGCCTCGCCCATCCTCGAGGCCGCGCGCGCGAGGAAGTGCCTCGCGAGCGGGAGGATCTCCTCGGGTCGCACCCTAAGCGGTGGCACCTCCAGGGGGATCACCGACAGCCGGTAGTAGAGGTCCTCGCGGAAGCGGCCCGCGTCGACCTCGGCGCGCAGGTCCCGGTTGGTCGCGGCGACGACGCGGGCTCGCGCCTGGACGGGCGCCTGGGCGCCGACGGGGAGCACCTCGGAGAGCTGGAGGACGCGCAGGAGCTTGGCCTGGAAGGAGGCGTCGATCTCACCGATCTCGTCGAGGAAGATGGTGCCTGACCCGGCGCGAACGAAGATGCCCTCGCGGGATGCGTGCGCGCCGGTGAACGCGCCCTTCGCGTGGCCGAAGAGCTCGGACTCCAGAACGCTCGAGGCGAACGCCCCGCAGTTCACGGCGACGAAGGGCTCACCCACGCGCGCGGAGTAATAGTGGACGGCGCGGGCGATGAGCTCCTTGCCAGTGCCCGACTCGCCCTGGACGAGCACGGTGGCGTCGGAGCGTGCGGCGCGGCGGGTGAGCTCGAGCACGCGGGCCATCTCGTCGGAGCAGGAGACGATGCCGTCGGGGTGGTTGCGCTGGGCGACCTCGGCGCGCAGGTAGCGGTTCTCGCGCTCGAGCCGGGTGACCTCGAGCGCGCGGCGCACGATGGCGCGGCAGCGGTCGTTGTCGAAGGGCTTCTGGATGAAGTCGAAGGCGCCGCGCTTCATCTGTCTCTTATAC
>CAJXPN010000257.1 GCA_913058025.1 uncultured Myxococcales bacterium
GATCGTCGGCAGCGTCAGATGTGTATAAGAGACAGGGGTTAGGGAAGCGAACCGTGGGGAACTCCCCGTCTGGCTCGCGCTGAGACGCCACCGAGTGGATCGACGTGAAGCCTGCGCGTCGGAGCGCCTCCTCACCGAGCGCCGCGCCCACGCCGTGCATCGCCGTGTACACCACGACGAGATCCTCTCGTCCTTCTTCCTCGGGCGCCAGGTCCAGCGCCGCCACGCCCGCGAGGTAGAGCTCGGAGAGCGCCTCGCCGTGGTCGACGATGAGGCCGCTGGCGCGCGCCTCGTCGATCGGCGTCGCGTCGAGGTCGCCCGAGGCGACCTCGTCGATCGCCGCGGCGATCCCGGAGTCGTGGGGCGGGATGATCTGGGCGCCGTTGCCCCAGTACACCTTGTAGCCGTTGTACTCGGGTGGGTTGTGGCTGGCCGTGACCATGACGCCAGCCGCCGCGCCCAGGTGCGTGACCGCGAACGCGCAGAGCGGCGTGGGAGAGGTGCCCTCGAGGAGGTGAACCTTCACGCCGAGCGAGGCGAGCGCGCGGGCGGCGCGGTCGGCGTACTCGACCGACCCTCGGCGCGCGTCGCGCGCGATGACGACGCCGCGCTCGGCGGCGCCCTCGACCTCGGCGAGCAGGTAGCGCCCCAGTCCGAGCGTGGTCTCCCAGACGACGAGCTCGTTCATGCGCTGTGGGCCAGCGCCTAACACGCCACGCAGCCCCGCGGTCCCGAACGCGAGCCGGCCCGAGAACCTCGCCTCGAGCTCGGCCTCATCACGGGCCTCGATCAACGCGGCGATCTCCTCGCGCGTCTTCGGATCCGGGTCTCGCTCCATCCACCGCTTCGCACGCTCGAACACGCTCACGCTCGCCTCCTTGTCTCGTTTCTGCGATTCAACGCGCCGACTATACACGCGGACACCCCATGTCGCCAAAGACGGCGGCGCGGCGCGGGGGGTGCAGCATCGTGCGCGCAGGTGGTACGTTTCTGGTCGCCTCGGGCGGCCCAGGACGCGACAAGGTATGAGGACTATAAGCCTTGATATTCGGTGACTTACGCCAGGCTTGCCATGAGCTCCCAGGCCCATTTGCGTTCGCGCGGGTGCAAGCCGCGTTGGGGTGGCTCTTCGCGCGCGACCCGCTCGGCGCCTCCGAGCAGGCGCTCCCCTACGTGCGCGAGAGGCTGCGCCACTGGCCGGACACGGCGAGGTGGCTCGAGCTCGGAGACGCGACCGACCCCCGGCTCGTCCCGCGTGACCCTCGCCAGCTCGGCCTCGCGCGCGTGCTCCTCTTGAGCTCGCCAGCGGGCGCGCTCGATCGCGCTGGCCACGCTGGCCTGGGCGACCTCGCCGCGTCGGTCTCGTCGGGGGCGACCGGCCCGCTCGAGCTCGTGGGATTCACGCTCGAAGACAACAGCGACCCTGGCATCGTGTCTGCGTTGGCGGGCGCGCTGAGGTTCGATGAGATGTACGCGTACGCGTTCGGTGCCCTCTCGGATGGGGACTGGCTGGATCCGCTCGAGGTCAGCGGCGCCTCGCCAGAGGAGCGCGCGAAGGTCACGTCGATGAGCGGTGGGCGCGTCGAGGCGTTCCGGCGCGAGCTCACCGCGATCAGGCCCGAGGCTGACCGAGTGACCCGTGCGGTCGCCGCGGAGTTGATCGAGCGGGCCAGGCGCGAGCGCGTGTGCCGGATCGAGGTGGACAGGGGCGCGTGCGAAGGGGGGGCGCTGGCGCTGCTGAGGGAGAGCGACATCCCGTACGTTCAGGTGGTGAGGGGTCGGGGCTACTGAGGGCAAGAACGAGAGAGGGAGCGCGTGACACCGGGTGTTCACGGCGTCTTCCCGGCCACGGCGCACTGACGCAAGAGGATGATCGCCTCCGTGAGCAACCTTGCCGGGACATCCGCGAGGTCGAGCGCAGACGCGGGGTCCTCGCTCCCTCGCGGCATCGTCCGCGAGGCCCCGTACTGCATCCCGATGTAGGGCGTGCTGGTGACCCCGCGCCTGCACTTTCCGTTCGAGAAGGCGCTGTTGTAGGCGCACTCGATGCTCAGCTTCGAGCTCGACGCGCCCTCCTGCTCATCTGCGAGCACGGTCAGGTGCATCGCGACGGCGTAGCCGCATCGGGGCGAATCGAGTCCCCACTCGAGGTTGGCCAGGCCGCTCTTCGAGAGCCGCAGCAGCGTGGCGAGGTCGAGCTCGAGGTGCTTCGAGCGCAGATCTTCGAGGAGCGCGCGGGTGGGGGCGTCGGCTGTGTACACAGGGCGGCCGATCTGGTCGAAGGGCTGGGCGATCTCGAAGCCCAGGAGGTGCTCCTGCCACGCGGCGAGCTCCTCGTCGCTCAGGTCCATGGGGTGGGGCAGCGACAGCGTCGACGTGCTCCGCAGCGAGACGGCGTCGAAGTCCGCGTCGATGAGCTGACCCTCCTCGTCCGGGCGAG
The DNA here is from genome assembly GCA_913058025.1 of uncultured Myxococcales bacterium. GTDB lineage: Bacteria > Myxococcota_A > Bradymonadia > Bradymonadales > Bradymonadaceae > CAJXPN01. Next base: position 2,441 of record CAJXPN010000257.1, read on the forward strand.
CGAGCCCCACGCGGCGGCCCTTGCTCCAGACCGCCCACACGAGCCCACTGGCGAGCGCGCCCAGCAGCGGGTGGCCGAGGACGTCCTGACGCCACAGCGGCGCCTTCCAGCGCCGCCCCGTGAGCATCCCGATCTCGAAGCGGTACAGCTGTCGGACGAGCTCCTCGCGCAGTGGTTTGGCCACGACCTTGAACGCCTCGGTCGCGCGCTTGACCTTGTCGGTGTCGTCCTTGCGCGTGCCCTTGGGTAGCCTCGAGGTGATCTTCTCGGAGGCGAGGTCGACGAACGAGAGCTCTCGCCCCGAGACCTTCATCCTGACCGTCCTCGGGCCGTAGTCGAAGTCTCGGCCGCTCCTCTCGTCCAACCCGAAGCTCGAGACGCAGCGGTCCCCGTACTCGGCGAGGGTGATTGCGTTCGCCTCGCAGTACGACGCGCGCGCAGCGCGCGCGGCCTCGCGATACGCGTCCTTGGCGTGGTGTCCGGCGAGCCACTGCACGCTGCGGCGCGCGGAGGGCAGGTCGACGCGACCCAGCCCGCGCAACGCGATGAGCCGCACATCGTCTCTCGGGATCGCTCGAAACGGCGGCTTCGTCGCGCGGATGAAGCGCTCGAGCGCGGCCACCGACGCCTCGTTCGGGAACGCCGCCGCGAACCGCAGCGGCCACGTCCCGTTCACGCTGACCGCCTCGTACCACCACCCCAACGCGACCTCGGCGAGCCGGGCCGCGGAGCCCTGGTTCAACCCATCGAACGTCGCCGAGTCGAGCTCGGTCGAGCCGGTCGCCCACGCAGCCAACCCCCAGGAGCACTCCGCAGGCAACGCCAACTCGTCCCTCCCAAGAGTCAGCCTCGGCGTCTCGTCTCTCCACCAGTTTGGCGCGGGGACACGGAGCGCGTGCTCGGCGAGTTCACGTACCCAGTCAGGAGCGGAACCCAACGCGAGCTCCTCGAACACCTCGTCTTCGTGGTCGAGGACCTCCGCTCGCACGAAGTCGGAGGTCACCTTCTTCCACTGCGTGAGCGCGGCCTCGATGGCCTGGACGCCGTCGGCGCGATCTGCCAGGCGTCGCAGCTCCTCGACCGCCCACGTCCGCTTCTTCCCCGCCCTGTTGCAGCACGCGATCAGCCCGTGCGCCGCGTGCTCGGGCGACGCGTCGTCGATGTACGCGCGCATGATGTCCCCGAGTTCGTTTCGCGACACCACGTACGTGAACGCCCCCTGGACGACCTCGGGCGCGTGGATCTTCGTGACCTCCTGGAACACCCGAGCGCTCGGCCTCGACTTCTTCGGGTCGAGCCCGTGGCTCATCAGCAACGACACCCCATCGAAGCCCCACCGGGCGTACACGCGCTGGACGTGGGCTCGGTTGAGAGAGAGCCGCCGTGTCTTCATCACGCGTTCGAGATCCGGCCACGCCTGCGTCCAGAGCATGGCGTCCCGATGGTCAGGCGCTGGTGTTTCGTTCGAGGACATGAACGCCTCGATCAGCTCCGCGACGTGCTCCTGGTTCGGCGCCACGTTGAGCAACCCATGGACGTGGTGGCCGTAGGGAGGCGGCGAGGTCGCCACCACGAGCCTGCCCGTGAGCGCGCTGGCGCGCTCGCGTTCGGCGACGGGGCAAGGCCCGAGCCCTTCGGCGAACGCGCAGAGCACGCCAGGTTCCATGTGCGGCTCGAGGGCTTCGAGCGTGTCGCACCAGGGGAGCTCGTGGCGTAGCAACGCGCCGTACATGAGCCACGTGTTGCCGACATTGGGGGTGTACGAGGGCGCCTCCGCGCCTCGCTCGAGCAGCGTCTGGAGGACACGCTCTGGGGACCACTTGGTGACGTACTCGGAGCTGCGCTCGGCGAGGCGATCGAGGGCCTCCTCTCGCGTGGGGGCGTGGACGTAGCCCCGGTCGGAGAGAACCGAGAACCACGCGCGTCGTTCGAGGCACCCCATCGGTCGTGCGCCGTCGACGTTGGGCCAGAGGTAGCATCGGACCACGCTCCAGCGCACCTCGCGTGCGTTTCGGTACGTCGCGGCGAGCTCGAAGAGCTCGCCCTCATCGTACGGCCTCGACCGCTCGGCTCGCCTCGCGCTCGGCCAGTCGCTGCGGAGGCGAGCCATGGATTCGTCGTCGAAGTCATCCCTCCTTCGATCAGACAGCTCGACCTCGATCATGCCAACCTCCTCGTGCTCCACGTGTCGGGCGAGCGTAGACGAACTCGAGCGGCGTGTTGAGTCTATCCGACGTGTGGGTTGCGCCGCGCCGCGATCCTCGGACACACTCGGCGCATGAACACACGACGCAGAGGTTGGCTCGTACTCGACGTGGACGAGACGCTGGTGGGGCACCGGAGGCCGCCGCTCCCGGGCGCCGACGCGGCCTGGATCCACGGCCGCGGAGGAGATCTGCCCACCGGTATCTACGCGCGGCCGCACCTCGACCGCTTCCTCGACTGGGCGCTCGAGCGCTACCACGTGGGCCTTTGGACCGCGGCGCCTCAGGCCCACGCCGAGCGCGCCGCCAGGCATCTTCTCGGCGCGCGCGCCTCGGAGCTCGCGCTGCTCTGGAGTGAGCGCCAGTGCCGCGTGCGCGCGCTCGACGCGCGGGGTGCCGAGGTCGCGCTCGCGTCGCCCGACGCGATCCTCGAGGCACCGCTCAAGGAGGTCTCGAGCGTCGTCGAGGCGTTGGGGGCCGATCCGCGCCGGCTGCTCGTCGTCGACGACTCGCCGTGGGCCGTCGACGACCCCGCCCACCACGTGCCCATACCGCCCTACGTGCTTCGCAACGCGCGCGCGCTCCCCTCGGAGACGCTGCTCCTCGAGCTCATGACCTACCTGGACACGCTCGCGGACGTCGACGACGTCCGCGACGTCGACAAGACGGGCTGGCTCGCGCCGCGCTGGGTGCTGCGCTCGCGCCGCGAGCGGATGGTCCCGGGCGCGTGAGCGCTCACAGGATGTCCATCCCCACCGCCTTGAGCCACGCCAGCGCGTTCGACGTCTCCACCGGCCCTGGCCTGAGCGTGTAGTCGAACACCCACTCGCCGTCCTCCACCCGATCGGCCAGGTGCGTGTCCTCGAGCGGGACGCCGAGCTCACGCGCGCGCTCCGAGATCGCGAGGTCGTGCGTCGTGATCATCCCGATCGCGCCGGCCTCCAGCAGCGCGCTCGCGTACGCCACGGCGCCGATCTGACGGTCGCGCGAGTTCGTGCCGTGGAGGATCTCGTCGATGAGAAAGAGCGTGGGCTCCCCGCGGGCTTCGTCCAGGATCGCCTTGAGGCGCTCGAGCTCGGCGAAGAAGCGCGACCGGCCATCCTCCAGCGAGTCCTGCACCCTCGACGTCCCCGCCGGGCGCAGCCGCGTCAGCCGCATCGAGCGCGCCCTGACCGGCGCCCCGGCCTGGGCCAGCACCACGTTCACTCCGACCGCGCGCAGCAGCGTCGACTTGCCCGCCATGTTCGAGCCGGACACCAGCAGCGCCGGCCTGTCGCCGCCGAGCTCCACGTCGTTCCGCACGCACACGCCGTCGTCGAGCAGCGGGTGGCCAAGGCCTCGCGCCTCCAACATCGGGGCGCCCTCCTCGACCTTTGGGAACACGTCCTCGGGCCGCTCGTAGGCGTACGTCGCCAGCGCGAGCAGCGCCTCGACCTCGCCCACGACGTCGAGCCAACCCGCCACGTGCGGCCCGACCTCTCGCCGCCACGCCTCGATCCGCGCTGACGCGTGAAGCGGCCACATCAGGACGAGCCCGAGCGGTGCGAACAGCGCGTTCTTCATCACGTCGAGGCTCGACGCGAGCGCCTCGAGCTCGCCGATCCGAGCCACCGCCGCGCCCTCTCCACGCAGCGCGCCGAGGCGTCGCGTCCACCAGGGAGACTCGAGCTGGGCCGCCTCGAGCCGGCCCAGGAGACCACGCAACGACATGACCTGGCTCGCCACGCGCTCGACCTCCCGCGCGCCGGACATCGTGGGCGCGCCGTACGCGTAGACCGCGATGAGGCACGCGGCCCACGGCGCCAGGGCCCACGCGCTGGCGTCCGCGAACGCGATCATCACGCCCCCGACGCCGACGAAGAGGGCGCCCCACGCCATCACGCGTCTGTCTCTTATACACATCTGACGCTGCCGACGATCTACTCTGTGTAGATC
>CAJXPN010000258.1 GCA_913058025.1 uncultured Myxococcales bacterium
ATCTACACAGAGTAGATCGTCGGCAGCGTCAGATGTGTATAAGAGACAGCTGTGAGCCCTGGATGACGCCGTCATTTTTATTTAAGTGCACTCAATCACCGCCCACATACATCTCATGAGCAACGGTCAGCCCAGACGGATGACCCGCCGAAGGGATGTAAACCATGCAACAGAAATACAGAGACGCAGGTCAGATCGCCGAGAACGACGCAGAGGAGCTGCGATCGCAACTACAACTCTTGCTTCGCCACCTCGAATCCTTCGACGATTACGAGACCGCCAACGGGAACCCGCTACCGAACTCCTACGCCCAGGCGCTCATGGTGCTGCTCGGGTTCCACCACGAGGACACGAGCCCGACGCTCAGCGACCTCGTCGAGCTGCTCAACATCGACAAGTCCAACGTCACGAGGCTGTGCCAACGCATGCGCGACGCGGGGCACATCGACATCGTGCGCGATCAACGCGACCGCCGCGCCAAGCGCATCTCGTTGTCGTCGGAGGGCCTCGCGCTCGCTCAGCACGTCAACGCGTCGAGCGTCGAGCGCTTCGGCACGCTGATCGGCTCGATGCACGACGCCGAGAAGCAGCGCGTCCTGGACTCGCTCATCCTCCTGAACGAGGTCATCGAGCGCCTCACCTGAACGGCGCGCAGACGTTGAGAGCCCCGCGGTGGAAATCCACCGCGGGGCTCTCTTGTGTTCTTGGCCTCGACGGGCTCAGATGTGGGCGCCGAACGTCGCGATCATCAGCGCGATCTTGCGCAGCCGCTCACCGAGCCCGAGGGGCGGAGGAGCGGGCACGTCGCGCTCGGCCCGCGAGGCCGCGCGGAGCAGTATGTCGGTCGATGAAGTGTGGAGTGCGCCCGAGCTGGCTATGCGCTGTCTGAGCGCGGCAGCACGGACGATATCTAGGTCACATTCTCGCATTGTCTTCACACCTGAACTGTTCAACGGCACACACCCGACACGACCTTATTGTGTGCACGCATCATCCCGAAAGCAAATCGCGACACGATCATCTTCATGCGGTCTGCTTCTCGTACACCAGGATGGGCTTCTCGTGGTTGAGCACGACCTCCTCGGTGATGATGCACTCGCGCACGTTATCGAGGCCGGGGAGCTCGTACATGATATCGAGCATGACCTCCTCGAGGATCGCGCGCAGTCCGCGGGCGCCGGTGCGGCGCTCGATCGACTTGCGCACCACCGCGAGCATCGCCTCCTGGTGGAAGCGAAGCTTCACGCCCTCCATCTCGAAGAGCTTCTGGTACTGCTTGATGAGGCTGTTCTTGGGCATCCAGAGGATGTCCATGAGCATGGACTCGTCGGGGTCGTCGAACGTGACCATGACAGGGAAGCGGCCCACGAACTCGGGGATGAGCCCGAACTTGGTGAGGTCCTCGGGGCGAGCATGCTTGAGCAGCGCGTTGGTCACGTCCAGCTTCTGGAACATGTCCGCGCCGAAGCCCATCTGGGACTCGCCCACGCGGCGACCGACCACCTCCTTGAGGCCCTGGAACGAGCCCGAGCAGATGAACAGGATGTTCGTCGTGTCGACCTGGATGAGCTCCTGCTGGGGGCGGTTGCGCGAGCCATCCGGAGTGATCATCACCTGGGACGACTCCACCATCTTGAGCAGCGCCTGCTGGACGCCCTCGCCGCCCACGTCACGCGTGGAGGATGGAGAGTCGCCGCGGCGGCTGACCTTGTCGATCTCGTCGATGACCACGATCCCGCGGCTCGCGCGCTCGACGTCACGGTCGGCGGCGAGCCAGAGGTTCTTGATGACGTTCTCGACGTCCTCACCCACGTAGCCGGCCTCGGTCAGGCTCGTCGCGTCCGCGATCGTGAAGGGCACGTCGAGCTTGCGCGCGAGCGTCTGCGCCATGAGCGTCTTGCCCGAGCCCGTGGGGCCGATGAGCAGGATGTTGCCCTTGGTGAGCTCGACGTCCTCGTCCTCGGCGAATTCGATCCCGAGCCGCTCGACGATCTCGTCGGCCTGGATGCGCTTGTAGTGGTTGTACACTGCGACGCTGAGCGCGCGCTTGGCGCGCTCCTGACCCACGACGTGCTCGTCGAGGTAGGACTTGATCATCCGCGGGCGCATCTCCTCGAGGCGCTTGCTGCGCTCGGGCTCGGCCTGCCTGTCCTCGTCGATGATCTCGCGACACAGCGAGACGCACTCGTCACAGATGTAGACGCTGGGTCCCGCGATGAGCTTGCGCACGTCGCGCGCCTCCTTCCCACAGAAGGAGCACCGGACCTTGCTGTTCGAGTCGGTCGTCTTCATAACCCGTCTTGACCTTCGCGATCGTGTTCGTTCGTACAGGGACGCGAGGCGGTCGTCTCCGCCGCGCCTCCCTCCAACGCGCCACCCCATCGGTTTCATCCCGAGGCGCGACGCGTTGTCCTTCTCCCACACCTGCGCGCCCTCGCGCAAGCTCTGGCGGACCACCCTCGCTCGCACTATGATGTTCTCCCTAAGGCGCCCCCTCGCGACGCCCCACCACGCCCGGAGACCTCACCCCCATGAGCCCTCGCCACCTCGCCACGCTCACCCTCTCGATGTGCATCCTCACCGCGGGGTGCGTCTCCGAGACCGCCATCTACACCCGCCCCGGCGGCGCCGACGTCGTCCTTCTAAACCGCGGGCGCGCGCTCGGGAAGACCCCGATCCTGCTGCGCGATCAGCTCTGGGTCTTCACGCGCCACGACCTCGAGTTCACGAAGAAGGGCTACCTCCCGGCGCAGATCTCGCTCGAGCCCAACGCTCGCCCGCTCAACATCACGTTCTGCGCCATCTGCTCGGTGGCAACGTGGCCCGTGTGGCCCATGGTGCTCCTGGCCGACTTCGAGCGCCCGAAGTACGTCGTGACCATGCAACCCAACCCGAGCAGCTTCGAGAGCGCGGCGCCCGCCCTCTCGCCGGCGCCCAGAGTGACCTTCGCGGCCGCCCCTTAGAGGCGGCCTCTCTTGCAATACATGAGCCCTCTGTGGTTTCTTATTGACCTGTCGAACCGTGCAGTTCCACGCCCTGCGTGACATCTGCCCCCCCCCTCTCCATTTGGCGAAGACATGACCTCACGACACCTGCTTCGGCTACTCCTCGCGGGCCTCCTGGCGACCACGCTCGGCGCCTCCGCGTGCACCGGCGACCCCAGCGGTGAAAACAACGACACCGACTCGGGCAACGTCGATGGAGACGACACCGGCGAGACGCCAGACACCGGCGACTTCAAGACCTGCGCGGACGGCACCATCGTCGCCGCGGACGCCACGTGCACCAAGACGTGCCTGAGCGGCGCGACGGTGGACGAGGGCGCCGAGTGCGTGAAGACGTGCCTGGACGGCTCCGAGATCCCCGAGGACGCGCAGTGCCTCAAGGACTGCGACGATGGCACGCCAGTGCCCGAGGACGAGACCTGCGGCGTGGAGATGCAGACGTGCCCGGACGGGAGCATGATCCCAGTGGATCAGACCTGCCCGGTGGACATGCCCGACGCCGGCCTCGACGCGCAGGAAGAGATGGACATGGGCCCGGAGCTGCGAGACTGCTCTGGGGGCGTGCAGGTGGTCGTGGGGACGCAGTGCCCCGAGGAGGTCGACACCGACTTCGACGGCATCCCCGACGTCGACGAGGCGCTCCTTTGCACCGACCCCCTCAACAACGACTCCGACGAGGACGGCCTCGGTGACCTCGCCGAGCTCCAGGGTGGCACCGACCCCTGCGACCCCGACTCCGACGGCGACGGCCTCGACGACGTCGACGAGCTCTACTTCGGCTTCGACCCCAACGACTCCGACTCCCAGGACGACGGCATCCGCGACGGCGACCGCTTCATCGTCGCCGCCTGCGAGGACCCCGAGGCCGAGGCCGTCGTCTACTCGAAGTCCAACGAGGGCGACTGGCTCATCGCCTTGCCCGCCACGTTCGGCAACTACGCCGTCCTCAACATCACCAACTCTCCCCCCTACCCCACCGCGACAGGCGTCTACGACGACCCCGTCAACGAGGTCGCCGCCTTCGTACTCTCCGAGCCCAAGACCGGCAACCGCGACGCGATCTCTCAGCTGTTGACCTACTACAACAAGATCGACGGCGTGGGGAACATCGACCAGGACCTGACCGAGGGCGTCTTCACCACGCACGACGGCTTCGAGGCCGCCCCCGGCACCTACGAGATCACCGTCAGCGCCCAGACCAACGTGCGCGACGTGCGAAACAGGATGCTCTTCGCCCTGGCCAACGGCTTCAACGCCGCCGACGTCACCGGCCTCCCCGCCGCCGCGGGCAACAACTACTCGCGCTACTATGTGAGAGTGTCGGTGATCGAGCGCGAGGATCGCTTCATCACCTCGTTCGCGGTGACGCCTCAGCAGCTCTTCGAGCAGCGTGACTCGGTCAAGTTCCGCATGTCCGACCTCACCAACACCACCAACGTCGCCCAGGCCGGTGACGGCAACGAGCTCACCTGCCACCCCTTCCCCGCCTCCACGCAGATCCCCAAGGCCGACTTCTACTGGGTCCTCGACCAGTCCGGTTCCATGGACCCGTACTTCGTGTCGATCCAGAGCTTCGCGAACGACTTCTACACGCGCCTGCTCAACTCGGCGCTCGACTTCCGCCTCGGCGTCACCCCCATGGAGAAGGACTTCGGCGGCAAGCTGCGCGCGCCCAACCCCGGCTGGCACGACGACCCTCAGACGTTCACGAACGAGATCCAGGAGTACGTCATCGACTGCACGTCGAACGTCCCCTCCTGCTCGGGCGGCACCGAGCATGGCCTCTACTCGGCGCGCGCCGGCGTGGAGTACATGCGCCTGGCGAGCACGCCACAGGCCGTGCGCATCCGCCCCGACGCACAGCTCGCCACGATCCTGATCAGCGACGAGCAGGACCAGTCGCTCAAGAACGGCAACGACCCTGGCGGCTCCTCGGTCGGGCGCACCCAGCTGCTCAACAACTACAAGAACTTCTTCACCAACAACCCGGTCGTCTTCGCGATCGTGAGCCAGACGGGCTGCGGCGAGCAGGCCAACGGATACCGCGACGTGGCGCTGGCCTCGGGCGGCGCCGTCGCCGACCTGTGCCCCGCCGAGGACAACCCGGCCGTGCTCCAGTCGACGATCGAGCAGATCATCGAGATCGTGGCGGGCCGCGCGTCGACGTTCAGGCTTCCCGAGACGCCGATCTCATCGACGCTGCGCGTCTACCGCGCCAACACCGACGGGGTGACCGAGCAGTGGGTCCCCCGCAGCCGCTCCGATGGCTTCGACTACTTCCCCCAGTCCAACTCCATCGCCTTCTTCGGCTCCTACCGACCCAAGTCCGGCGGCGAGACCTGCACCTCCAACGCCGTCTGCGGTGAGGGCGGCCTCTGCGAGCAGGGCAAGTGCAAGTTCCCCGTCCAGATCGCCGTCCACTACGAGACCTTCCTCGACAAGACCAAGACTCCCCCCACCCCTCCCGCTCCCTGAACCGGGCGCGATGAGCGGCACATGAGGCGCGACAGCGCGGCGACGGCGGCCTCTCCTCATGGAGAGGCCGCCGTCTCTCGTTCTTGCCGAGCATGTGCTACGTCATCAACCACTTGCATACCGAACAGGTGTTACCGGCTTTGACCGAGGGAGGAGAACATGAACCACAAGGTCACCGCGGCGCTGGTGTGCCTTTCCCTCCTCGTCGCCTGCACGTCGGACACATGAGCGCCCCCACGACGATCGACGTGCGCGACGACGGGCTCCAGGTCAGCGACACCAAAGAGCTCACCTGCCACCCCTTCCCCGCCTCCACGCAGATCCCCAGGGCCGACTTCTAATGGGTCCTCGACCAGTCTGAATCCATGGACACGTACCTGGAGGACCTGAAGCTCGCCTCGAGCGGCATCATCGCGAGACTCATCGACTCGGCGCTCGACTTCCCCGCCTCGGCATCACCCCATGGAGGCTGACCTGGCTGGGAGGCTGCGCGCGCCTGGCCCCCCTCCACAGACAGAAACCGACGCTGAACTGATCGAGTCCTCGCCGTACGCCATCAGGCGACGAGAGGATTTGATTCTCTACGTCGCCTGTTCCTGGCGCGCTGGACGCCGCTGGCGCCCGACGTTGCTGCGCACGACACCCTGTGTTTAACTGTGCGTCGCTGCTGCGCTCGTCGACCCCGCGCGCTCACCAAAACCGAGCCCCCAAACGAAGACGACATGACTACACGACACACCCTCCGGCTCCTCTCCGTCAGCATGCTCGCGGCCACGCTTGGCGCGGGTTGCCCCGCCGACGAGAACAACGACGACGGCAACGACACCGACATCATCATAACCGATGACGCCGGCGACGTCGGCGACCCCGGCGCAGACGCCTCGCCCGATGTGCCCGACACGAAGACGTGCATCAACGGCGACGTCATCCCAGCTGGTGATACGTGCAAGAGGACGTGCCTCGACGGCTCGCAGATCGATGAGGACGCGACCTGCCTCAACCCGGATTGCACCGACCGCCCCGAAGACGAGGAGTGTGACGACTGTCTCTTATACACATCTGACGCTGCCGACGATCTACTCTGTGTAGA
>CAJXPN010000259.1 GCA_913058025.1 uncultured Myxococcales bacterium
AGTAGATCGTCGGCAGCGTCAGATGTGTATAAGAGACAGGTCCAGAACGCGATGGATCGGCAGGACTACAAGCGCGCGCTGCGTCACCTGCAGGTGCTGTTCAAGTGGGACGACAAGAACCAGGAGACGCTGCGCACGCTCGCGTTCGTGTTCCGCCAGATGTCGAACACGGAGAAGGCGGCCCAGGTCTACAACCACCTCGCGAAGGTGATGTGGGACGACGGCCAGCAGCAGCAGGCGATGCGCGTGTGGGAGCAGGTCCTCGAGATCGACCCGCAGGACTCGCAGGCGCGCCAGATGGTCGAGTACGACCGTAAGCGACGCGCGGCCGAGATCAAGCAGGAGGAGGCGGCGCTGCGCGCGCGCGGCCTCGAGGACTCTGGCTCGATGCCGGGCCTGACCCCGCAGACGGGGAACCTCGGGGTGCGTGACTCGACGGACTCCGCCAAACCGGTCGAGGTGGAGTTCCTCGACGACGACCTCGGAGATCTGCTCGACGGCTTCAGGTCGTCGTCCCACGCGCCCGTCCCGCAGCAGGCACCGCCTCAGCGGGTCCAGCAGCCCGTCCGGCAGCCGGCCGCGCAGGTGCAGCCGAAGCAGCAGTCGGGCGGCGGGGATCTTCTCTCGTTCGCTCAGGACGCGTTCGGAGACATCTCTCTGGACAACCTGAGCGCGATGCCTGGGCGGCCTCTCGGCGCGCCCGAGCCCGAGGCAGAGCCCATCGAGATCCTGGAGATCGAGCCCTACGAGGAGCTCGAGGTCCTGGCGATCGAGGTGGAGCCCATCGAAGACCCGGAGATCCGCAAGGCGATCGACGAGGCCAAGGTCTTCATGAAGTATGGCCTGCGTCCCAAGGCGATCCAGTCGCTGATCACGCTCATCGCGAGGTACCCCGACAGCGAGGAGGCCCGCGAGGAGCTCGTGGGCATCTACGTCAGGCAGGACGAGCAGAGCATGGCCGTCGATCAGCTCCTGGAGCTGGCGAGGTTGCGCCACGGTCGGCGCCTGGACGTGTCTGGTGACCTCGACCGCGCCGTCGAGTTGCTCGACGGCGACTACGACTACGTCGCGATGATGGCCGAACAGATGGGCCTGCCGATGCCGCCGGCGTCGAGGCCCGCGATCCAGGTCGCGCCCGTGGCCCAGGCCGCGCCCGCGGAGCCCAGGAACTACGCGCCGTTCGGCTCGGGTAACGTCTTCGAGCTGACCAAGGACGACCTCGACCTTTCCGCGCTCGGCGGGCTGGTCCAGGACACGGACATGACCGTGGACGACGAGGAGCAGATCCTCGACCTGGACCTCGAGGGGATCGAGCTCATCGAGGACTCCATCATCGAGCTCGACGCCGTCGAGATGATCAGCGAGTCGACCGACGTCGAGATCCCTTCGATGTGGGCCGCCGCCAAGAAGATGCAGCAAGATCAGGACGACGACACGTTCGGCTTCACCGAGGACGACGCGGACGCGATGTTCGACGACCTGTTCGCCGACGTCGCGCCGTCCCAGCAGAACGTGGGGATGGCGTCGCTGAGCTCGTTCGGTGAGCTCAGCTCATCGGATCAGGACTCCATCGGTTCGATCATCGACGCGTCGATAGGCGGGAGCCGCAAGCTCGACGTCCAGAACCTGAGGACCAACGAGAACCCGTTCGCGGACTCGTTCTCGTCCTCGTCTGGCGGCTCGGACGTGTCGGGCTTCGACAGTGGTTCGTTCGACTCGATCGGGATCTCCTCGACGCCGAGCGTGATCTCGATCGGCGAGGCGGTGAACACGAACTTCGAGTTGGGGATGGCGTACATGGAGATGGGGAACTACGCCGAGGCGCTCGACGAGTTCCACCAGGCTGTCGACGACCCGGACGTCTCGTCCTCGGCGTCGTTCAACATCGCCAACTGTGAGTTCCGCCTGGGCCGCCGCGAGAGCGCGAGGCAGCGCCTCGAGAGGTTGCTCGGCGACGCGTCTCTACCCGACCGGGTCCGCCGTCAGGCCGAGCGCCTGATGTCCAAGGTCAACGGCTGACCTCGACGCCCTTCCAGAAGGCTACGAACCCCTCGATGTTCGAGGCGTTCGGCTTGGGCGTGGGGTAGAACCACGCGGCGTTCTCGTTGCGCTTGCCGTCGACGACGACGTGAAGGTAGCTCGCGACCCCCTTCCAGCCGCACGTGGTGTGGTGGTCGCTCTCCTCGAAGTAGCCCTCATCGAGGGCGCTCCGGGGGAAGTAGACGTTGCCCTCGACGATCTCGAACTCGTCGCCTTCTGCGATGACTGTTCCGTTCCAGGTCGCTCTCGCCATGGTGTTCCTCTCCGTCTCGTCGTGTGGTTGCGTGAGGGCGTCGCGCCCTCACGTGGTTCAATGCGCGCGACGACGTGGGGGGTTCGTTTTCGTCTGCGGCCTCGCGCGGGCGAGCTCGAGGTGCGGCGCCCAGAGGCGTGTTGACAGAGGGTGTGTAGTGGGTAAACTCGGGGAGCCGCGGGAGTAGCTCAGTGGTAGAGCGTCAGCTTCCCATGCTGATGGTCACGGGTTCGATCCCCGTCTCCCGCTCTTCGAAGATCAGAGAAAGAGGCGCCTGGATGTGAACACATCCAGGCGCCTCTTTCGTGTTGGGCTCATGTGGTGTGCGGGGGGGTCACATGAAGATCTCGATGCAGCACCCCTGGAGGCAGTAGTCGTCAGCGCCCATGCAGGGGGTGTCGAAGTCACACGGCTGCTCGCCGTCCTCACAGGTGTTGGGGAGCGGGACGGTGGGACCACCTGCGTCACTGCCGGCCCCTGCGTCGCTGCCGGCTCCTGCGTCGCTACCGGCTCCTGCGTCGGCGCCAGGGGTCATGAAGCACGTGTCGGGAAGCTCGTCGACGGTCTTGCCGAGGCAGAGCTCACACTCCCCGCAGCCGTTGTCACAGAGGTTGGACTTGGTACATGGTGAGCAGACGGTCTCGTCGTCGAGGAGGTCGGTGGAGCACTCGTTGCCGATCCGAACATTCTTGGAGGTCCCGTCGGGTCGGAAGATCTCGCAGCAGCCGAAGCAGTCGCAGCCGTTGGGGGCGTAGCGGCGGCAGAACTGGATGCACCGGTCGGAGACCTCGCAGCGAGGATCGTCGGGGGGGATGTCCCCGGTGAGGCAGCCGGTGGGGTAGCTGCAGCCGTCGTTGCCGGAGCCCGAGTTCCCGTCGAAGAAGCAGTCCTGCTTGGCGGCGCCCTTGTTGTCGCCGGGGATGCCGGTGGCGAAGGTGGCCTCGTCGTCGTCGTAGGGGCCCGTGCACTCCGGGTCGAGGCCGTCGACCAGCCCGTCGCCGTCGTCGTCCTGGCCGTTGGAGCACGCGCACGCGACGTCGCCGCACAGGACCTGCCCGTTCTCGTCGACGGTGAACGGTGTGTCCGGGGCGCTCGCGGCGTCGTCGGCGACGGCGCCGCCGTCCGAGGTGGCGCCCCCATCAAGAAGACCCGCGCCGCCATCGGGCCCCTGACCGTTCCGAGCGTCACCGGCCTGTCCGGTGTCTGCGCCGTTGGCGTTATTCGTCCCGCTGGTGGTGTCGTCGGAGCACGCGGTCAGCGCAAAGACGAGGAGTAATGAGAGCGTCAGCCGCCAGAGGGATGTCATGAGATGGCCCGATGTGTTGTGGAGTGTCGACTCGTCAAGGTGTATCCTGGTCGTGGACACGTCTCGTCGAATGGAAGCCCCTGTTCGAGGGAGCGCGTCCTGTCCATTCTCACATATGTTGAGATCTGATTGGCATACGAGCAACGGAATGTCCGAACAAACCGTATCCTGTGTGGATACTGCGGCGAGGTGTTTGCTTGACTGAGTGGCGTCCAGACGTGTTCGACTACCTGAGTTATCGGGAGTACATGAGGGACTACTACGCGGCGGGCAAGGAGCACGTGGACGTCTTCTCGTTCAGGTACCTGGCGAGGAGGGCGGGGTTCGGGTCGCCCAGCTTCATCAAGCTCGTGATGGAGGGGGAGAGGAACCTGAGCGCCGACGGGGCCGCGAAGGTGGCCGTGGCGTTCGAACTCGAGGCGGACGACGCGATGTACTTCAAGGCGCTGGTCGACTTCGAGCAGGCGCCTGGCGTGAAGGAGAAGAACGACGCGTTCGAGCACGTCGCCGCCGCGAGGGGGTACCGCAACGCGCGCTGCATCGACTTCGACATGTTCGAGTACCTGTCGCGTTGGTACTACCCGGCGGTCAGGGAGATGGTGGCGCGGTTGGACTTCGAGGAGGACCCGGAGTGGATCGCGGAGAGGTTGATGCCCCGCGTCGGCGTCGAGGAGGTGTCGAAGGCGCTCGAGGTGCTCGAGCGGCTCGGGCTCGTGACGCGGGACGCGTCGGGGATGATGGTGCGCGGTGAGCCGACGGTGACGACGGGGCCAGAGGTCGGGTCGCTGGCGGTGGGGAACATCCACCGCCAGATGCTCGAGCGCGCGGCCGAGTCGATCGAGTTGTTCCCGAGCCACGTCCGTGACATCAGCGCGCTCACGCTGTGCGTGAGCATGGAGCGCGTGCCCGAGCTCAAGCAGAGGCTCCGCGCGTTCAGAGAGGTGCTCCTGTCGTTGTGTGAGAACGAGGAGCGCCCGGAGAGGGTCTACCAGTTGAACATGCAGCTGTTTCCGCTCAACAAGGTCGAGGACGTATGAGGATCGAGAGGATCGCGCTGTCGCTGCTGGTGTTGTCTGGCTGCCTGGGGACCGAGATCGGGAACCCCCAGGAGGGGGAGGTCGTGCTGCGCGTGACGTCGCCCGACGATGACATGTCGCGCGTGGGCGCGCTTCGTATGGCGGGGCTCGAGATCGATTCGGTTGCGATGTCGCTCGTCGACGTGCGCTTCAAGGGTGAGTTCGAGGAAGCTGGCGACCCGAACGCGAATGGGGTCGCGGAGCTGGTGCGTGGGGGGGAGCGCGCCGTGTTCGACATCGGCCTCGACGTCCCCGGCGGGGAGTACCGCGAGGTTCATATGAAGGCGTCCGGCTTCTCGGGCGCGGCGGGTGAGTCGCCGCAGATGGAGGGGCTGTCGTTGCGCATGGCGGGGAGACGCGCCGACGGGGTCCCGTTCGTGCTCGAGGATGACCGCACGCTCAACATCAAGGTCACCGGCGACGTCGAGCCGCTGCGGGTGGGCGCCGGGGGCCCGGACGTGCTGTTCCTCGTGGTGGACGTGGCGTCTTGGTTCGAGGAGGGGGAGCTCGACGTGCTCGAGCCTGGCGAGGACGGTTGGGTGCGCATCGGCCGCGGTCAGAACCTCCAGGTGGGTAACCGCGTGCGCCAGCGGGTGAGGAGCTCGATGCGCTTCGGGCAGGATCGAGACGACGATGGGAGGCCGAGCGCTGTGGAACTCGGTGGCTTCAGCGTGGAGGTCCGGTGATGGGCGAGATGAGATCTCTGGTGCGGGTCGCGGGTGGAGTCGCCTGCGCGCTCGCGCTCGCGTCGTGGTCGGGCGGATGCGCCACGCCCAGGGTCGAGCCCGAGGCGCTCCTGGAGGCGGCGTCCGCGCCCGAGATGGCGCGGTTCGTCGAGACGAACAACGGCCTCGGGCGCCCGATCCGGGTCGCGATCGTGACCTGGGGAGGCTACACAGGCGGGCTGTACGCCAACGGCGGCCTCGAGACCACCGCCGAGTCGCTCTACGCGACGAAGTACAACCTCGACATCGAGTTCGTCGTCGTGGACGACTACCCGTTGACGCGGGACGCCTTCAAGGCTGGCGGAGACGTGGCGGGAGGCGTCGACATCATGTGGGGCACGGTCGACTCCTACGCGCTCGAGTACGACACGTTGTCGGCCTACGACCCCAAGGTCGTGCTGCAGTACGATTGGTCACGGGGCGGTGACGCCGTCGTCGCGACGCGCGAGATCGGACGGGTCTCGGACCTCAAGGGGAAGAAGATCGCGCTCGCCCAGATGACGCCATCGCACTTTTTCCTGTTGTTCATGCTCGAGCAAGCGGGGCTGACGGCGAGCGACGTGAACCTCGTGTATATGGCGTCCGCGGTCGAGGCCGCGGCCTTGTTCGAGCAGGGTCGGGTGGACGCGGCGGTGTCGTGGTCCCCGGATGTCTACATGGTGGCTGAGGCCGTCGAAGGGAGTCACCTGTTGGTTTCGACCCATGAGGCGCGCGCGTTGATTGCGGACGTCTTCATCGCGAGGGGAGACTTCGTGTCGGAGCACCCGGAACTCCTGGAGGCGTTCTCTCGGGGGTGGTTCGAGGGGACCGACGTGGTGCGGTCGGCGCCCGAAGAGCACTCCGCGCTCGTCGCCGGTGTGTTCGAAGGGGTCGACCTCGCCGCGGCGAGGCTCATGCACTCCGACGTCATGTTGACGACGGGCGCAGACAACCGGGCGTTCTTCGGGATCGCGGGCGACACGTCCTTGCGCACCTACGAGGTGCTCTTCGAGGAGGCGCGGCGGTTGTGGGCGCGACCGTTCGCTGGGGTCGACCCCGAGTCGACGCGCGCGACCACGCATATGAAGTGGCTGGGGAAGTCGACCCAGGCCCGTAGCTCTGGTGGCGACGGGCCCTGTCTCTTATACACATCTCCGAGCCCACGAGACAGGCAGAAAT
>CAJXPN010000260.1 GCA_913058025.1 uncultured Myxococcales bacterium
ATACGAGATTTCTGCCTGTCTCGTGGGCTCGGAGATGTGTATAAGAGACAGCGTAGACTCCGTCGTCGTCGACGTCGAAGCGCGCGCGCAGAGTGTCACCGTCCTCGTCCACGCTCCCACTGGCGTCGAGGCGTAGACGCATCGACTCCGACCTCGCCGACACCTCGAGCGAGGCCTCGGGCGCCGAGTTCTCGGGCACCTCGCGTCCAAAGAGCGCGCCGTACACGTCCAACGCGCCCCAGCCCCAGCCGTCGTCCGGTCGAGGCGAACCGTCCAGGGGCCGCGCGGCCTGGATGAGCGCGCGCTCCCAGGCGACAGGGCCCGCGCCGGGCTCGCGCGCGGCGAGCAGCGCGAGCGCGCCGGCGACATGCGGGGCGGCGCCGCTCGTGCCTCCGAACCTGACGAACCAGGAGCGCGAATAACCCAACGCCTCGCGCGCTCTGTTCACGCCGAGCGGCGCGTACGGGCTATCCGGGGCGCCGAGGTCGATCAGCGACGCGCCGTCGATCCTCGGGCCGCGACCCGAGTAGCTCCTCAGCACGGGATCGCTCGCGCTCATCGAGAACGCGGCCACGACGAACGCCGCGTCGGCGGTGGCTGGATAGGTCGCCGTGCGCGCGGTCGTCGACGCGTCCTCCCACCCGACGCCCTGCGACCAGACCGACCAGACGTCGCCGACGCGCGCGTGGACGCGCGTCGGCGCCTCGCCGGCGTCGACGCGCTCGAGGTCGAACACCCAGCGCCCTGGCGACACGACATCACCCTCGATGCGCGCGAACAGGTAGAAGTACACCGCGCGGAACCCCCTGGAGGTCACCTCCGAGCTCACCACGAGGTGGTGCCGCCCGAGGTCGAGCTCGGCGCCGGGCACCGAGACGTCGATCTCGATCCGATCACCCTCCGGCGACGTCAGCGAGAGCGCGAACTCGGCGTCCGCGTCCCACTGCATCGTGCCGAGCACGAGCTCATAAGGACGCTCCGAGGGTGCGTCGCCGAAGCCCTCCCCGACGACCCCGAACGCGAGCTCGCCTCGCTCGCCCGCGGCGAGCTCGCGCTCGGCGTGCTTACGTGAGGTCGCGAGGTTGCCCGCGGGCACCACGTGCGAGACGCCGCTGGATCGGGACGCGTCCAGCGCGGCCTCGAGGTTCGAGCTCCCGTCGAGCGGCCGCGTGAGCGGGTCGGCCCACTCGTGCACCGCGATCACGACGCCGTCCTCGGACAACCTGCCCACGTAGCCGCTGATGAGCGCGTCGAACTCGCTCAACGTGCCCTGCCCTCTGAACCCGTACACCACGAGCTCGGCGCCAGGCGACATGCCGATGCGCTCGTGCGCCTCGGGCTGACCGCCCACCACGATCCCCGCCACCGCGGTGCCGTGAAACGACGCGTCCACGCCGGGTGAGCTCGACGACTCGATCAGATCCTGCCCTCGCCGGTACGTCCGATCCACGTCGGTGTAGGAGTGAATCTTGGAGGTCCCGAGGCGCAGCAGCCGCTCTCCGACCGAGAGCAGGCCGTCTCCGTTCGCGTCCCGCACCACGAACACGGGCTCGCCGTAGGCGGGCGTGAGCTCGTCGAAGCCCTCGCCGACGCCCACGTCGCGCTCGAAGTCGCCGTCCAGGTCCACGTAGATCCAGTCGCTCGCCGGGTCGAAGCCTCCGGGCCGCGACGTGACCACGCCCGTGTCCAGATCCTCGACGTCGGCCGACGGGAGCACGCGCGCGGTCTCGTTCGCGTCGGCGACGCCATCCTCGTCCATGTCGATGGCGTCCACGCCCGGGATGAACCGACCGTCGCGGTCGGCGTCGATCCACGCGTACCCTCCACCGTCGGCGTAGAAGAGAGACGGGTGGAGGACGTCGACTCCCGAGTCGATCAGGCCGACGCGGGCGCCCTCCCCGGTCGCGGCGATCTCACGTCGCGCCTGCTGCGCGCCCACCGCGCGCGTCGTGAGGTCGAGCGGCGCGGCGACGACCCACGCCCGCGCGGGCTCCAACCGCAGCACGCCGGGTGTGCGCGCGAGCGCCTCCACCCCGGCCCACGTGGCCCGCGCCGCCCACACGTCCCCTGCGCCGCCCGACCACGCCACGCCTCGTGAGGCCAGCGCCTCGCGCACGCCAGCGTCCCGCAGCACGGGGCCCCTCACCGTGATCCAGACCTCCCCGCTCGCGGAGGAACCTGGCAACGCGCCGGCGCGATCGAGGTCGAGCCGCGGGTCCACCGACGCGAGCCTCTCGCCGGCAGGCGGAGGGCACGTGCCCGAGCGATCGCACGCCCACGCCTCGGCGGGCAGGCTCAAGCCCACACAGAACACCCCCAGGCACGCGACACGAATACTCCAGGACATCGAGCCCTCACGGCGGCGGACGTGAACGCGGGACGCGTCACCTCACGGCCTGCCACGCTAGACGATCACGCCCGCGCGCTCAAAGCGTACCCTCTCCCCACACGAAGATTGGGGTGAGGCCCCCGGTGGACTCGAAGAGCAGCAGCCGGTCGATGAACTCCTGCGTGAGCATGAGATCTCGCGGAGCCACCGCCACGCCCTGGCGCGTCGACAGCCGGCGCGAGAGCACCATGCCCGAGCGGAGCTGCTCCACTCTGAACACCTCGTGCTCGCTGCGCACGTGCGCCATGCTCTCCTTGATCGAGCGAATGAACGGGTCCACGAGGTCCGGTGAGAACTTGGTCCCCTTCCCCCTCCTGATCTCGGCGAGCCCGCGCTCCACGAGGACATGCTCGCTGCGCTCACCTCTACGCTTGAGCATCGTCCGCGCATACTCGAACGCGCTGCATATGGAGAGCACTCGGCACGACATGATGAGCGCGTCGTCGAGCGGGTCGTCGAGCCCCTCGGCGACCTGACCACGCCGGAAGCGCTCGTCGGTGTAGGGGCGCAGGTAGTGCAGGATGATCTGGCCCGGGCGACGTAGCGCATCGATCGGCTCTAGCACCTGATAACCAAGCAGCGTGTGGAACTCCCAGATCGCGATCTCCTCGACGCCGAAGTCGCTCGGATCTCGATCGAAGAGCGATGGCGGCGCGTTGATGAGGCCGATCCAGTGCAACAGCGCCGCGCGCGTGACCTGCAGGGTATGACGCGCGGAGAGCCCCAACACCTCGGCGAACGCTTCGACCCGCTCGGCCGTGCGCCGACAATGGTCCACGACCTCGAGCTCCCCGAGCTCCATCATCGAAAGCATCACATGGAGCGTGTCGCCGAAGCTCTGCTGGAGCTCGGAGTACAGATCGGTGATGTGCTCCCGGCTCTCGCTGAGCTCGAGCGTGCGCGCCTCGACCCGCCGCTCGAGTTCCTCGTTGAGCGCGTGGAGCCGCTCGTTCTGCTGGCGGATCATGCCCTCGTAGCGAGCCGCCCGGTGCGACATGTCGTACTGCTCGAGGCCGAGCGTCGCGATCTGGAGGATCTCCTCGTTCTGCCACGGCTTGTTGACGAACCTGAACACGTCCCCGCGGTTGATCGCCGCGATCGCCGTCCTCAGGTCGTCGTTCCCCGTGATCATCACGCGCACGGTGAGCGGGTGGCTCTCTCGAACGATCTCGAGCAGCTCGGTCCCCGACATACCCGGCATGAACTCGTCCGAGATCAACAACGAGATCTCGCGCGTTGACATGATCTCGAGCGCCGCGGCCGCGTCCTCGGCCGTCAACACTTCGACATGGAGCGCGCGCAGCAACCTCGACAGCGCGCTGAGCACCAGCGGCTCGTCGTCCACGAGCAGGATGACGTCTGGTGTCCTCGCCGGCCCGCCTGCGTACATGTCACCGAACGCGACCCTGCCTAGCGTCTCGGTCGAGGACGACCCGTCCGTCATCATCTCGATGAGGTCGTCGAACTCGATCGTCGGCGACGACGGGGACTCTGCGAGCTCACCGTCGACGATCGTGTCGTACACGAACCCTTCGCTGCTTCCATCCTCGCCGCTCGACACGATTCACCACCTCGACCCAACGCGCGTCGACAGCGGCCACTACCACTGCCAACCCAACAACCATTCAGCGTGGCCGCATTGAAGCACATGATCGAAGAAACCCAAACCGTACGAGACGGTTTGGGTCCTTCTTTCGGCAAGAATGCCTCGGCTGGGCGAGCGGCTCAGCGGTGCGGGCGTGAGGCCCAGGTCGCAGCGAGCTGCTGACACGCGCGGCTCATCGCCGCGGGGATGATGGTCGATGTCAGCGCCATCGCCATGATCGTCACACCCAACGTCGCCAGCGTGAAGAGCTGCTTGAGCGTACCGATGTTCGCGGCGGGCTCGCTCACGAACCCGTACCACATCGCGGCCACGGCGCCCGCGGCGCCCGTCGTCGCGATCGGGAAGAGCAGGAGCCCCAGGACGTACTGCAGGCGCGTCGGCGTGGAGTTCTTGGTGAACACCCCGCCCGCCAACATCACCGACGCCAGGACGTTGCCCAGACCCGCCGCCGCCAGGATCGCCCCGACGTACCACGCGCCCATGCCCACGTAGACGAGGATGCCGCCAAAGACCAGGAGCGTGATGCCCGGCAGAGTCGTCACCGCCTGCTGAACCGCACGCAGCCCGCGGCTGCGGGTCCAGATGAGCGTGCTCCAGCTCCCCCACGTCGACGCCACGATCGCCGTGAGCACCATGAAGAACCCGAGCTTGCTCGGTCCCCAGTACGCCACCTGCGTCCCGTACGCGTACACGCCCAGGAGAGGAGTCGCCAGACACAGAGTGTTCGCGAACAACCACGCCGCAAACTCTCCCACGAACCCCAGCGCGCGCATTTTCTTGCTCATCTCTACTCTCCTTGGCGATCTCGACTCTTCTTGCACCTTCAACAAGATAGACACTTCTACCCGTACAAACAACCGACGACGCCCTGTGCATTTCCTGCCGCGGTTGTGTTACCCCATTCGGCGCGCCGCGACCTCACGACGAACGCCCACCCGATCGAGCCCGACATGACCACACGACACGCCGTCATCCTCGCCGCCGGCTTCGGCAGCCGCCTCAACGCACAGGAGGGCCACAAGCTGCTCGCCAAGATCGGCGGCCGCTCCCTGCTCGACTACCACCTCGACGCGTTCGCCCGCGTCGGCGTCACGCAGGTCTCCATCGTCACCGGCTTCAAGCACGACGACCTCGAGGCCGCCGTCGTCGCGCAGACCTCCTCGCGTGAACTCGACGTCCGCACCGCGCACAACCCCGACTTCGAGGGCTCCAACGGGCTCTCCGTCCTCGCCGCGCTCCGTGACATCGACCTCGCCGACGCCCTCCCCTTCTGGCTCACCATGGCCGACCACCTCTTCGACCCCGCGCTCTTCGACGCCCTCGCCGAGACCGGCGGCGCGCAGGCGCTCCCCGACGGCACCCAGGGCGCGCTCTGGATCGACCGCAAGCTCGACTCCATCTACGACATGCCCGACGCCACCAAGGTCCAGCTCGGCCAGGGCGACGCCCTCGAGGACATCGGCAAGGAAATCCCCGCGTTCAACGCCGTCGACGTCGGCCTCTTCTGGGCCGCTCAGGGCTTCGTCGACGCGCTCGTCGCCGAGCGCGACGCGCGCGGCGACTGCTCCACCTCCGACGCCGTCCGCCGCCTCTCCGCCCAGGGCACCTTCGCGTTCCCCGACGTCGGCCCCGCGCTCTGGCAGGACGTCGACACTCCCGGCGCGCGCGCGCACGCCGAAAAGCTCGTGAGCGGCTGGGCGCTCTAGCGCACCTCGAGCGCGCGGACCACGCGGCTCGCGCGCTCCAGCACGACCTCGCCCGTACCCACGTCCACCCGACGCACGCCCTCCCTCGTCGCCAGCCAGATCCACTCCCCGCCCGGGTCCGCCCGGCCGTCGTAGTGGACCGTGTCCAGGTCCGTGACCTGCTCCGGCTCGCCGCCATCCACCGACACACGCCACCAGTCTCCGGCCACGTCGTGGCTCGAGTGCGCGTGCGCCGTGGACACGAAGAACGAAGTAAGCACGCTCACATACGACCACACCGGCCACACCGCCACGTAGTACACGTGCGCTCCGTCCGCCGAGAAGAACGGCTGGCCTATGTCCTCGTGTTCACCTTCCTGAACGAGCGTGCGCACGCGCTCACCGTCCCCGCCTCCGAGCTCCAGTCGGCGCGCGCCCGTCTCCGGGTCCATCGCGATCCACGCCACGCGTGCGCCACCAGGCGCCGCCGCGGGCTCGGTCGCCCACGGGATCCTCACGTCGACCTCACCCGTCCCCGGATCCACCATCGAGACCACCGCCAAGACGCCTTCATCGAGCGCCGCGCCCGACTCCGAGTACCAGATCCGTCCTCCAGACCACGCCGGATACGAACACCACACCCCCGGCGCGTCCTCGCACGCCACGCGCTCCATCGCGCCATCCTCCCCCACGACCACGATCGCGCTCCTGTCGAACGCCGCGTCCTCGCCGACCGGCGGGTGCGTGTAGGACAACGCCACGCGCCCCGTCTCCTCGTCGACGTCGAGCTCGTACGCGAACCCCATCGACGCGACCTCGAGCTCCACGCGCAGTTCTTCCCCTGTCTCTTATACACATCTGACGCTGCCGA
>CAJXPN010000261.1 GCA_913058025.1 uncultured Myxococcales bacterium
CTACACAGAGTAGATCGTCGGCAGCGTCAGATGTGTATAAGAGACAGGCTCGAGACGTGGCCGTCGAGGAGCACGCAGTGGTTCCCGGACGTGTAGTACGATCCGCTGGCTGCGGAGGTGAACCTCGGGCCCATCGACGTGTTCTGGTGGTCACGTTGGAACCTCCCGTGCGACGCCACCTGCTCGAACAACCGGTGGTCCTGGCGCACTCTGAACGCAGCCCTGACGTCGTCGACCTCACCCCAGCGGTCCCACGACATCAACGCCTCCAGGCCCTTGGCCCCGTAGTCGTCAGTCAACGTCCCCCACCGCAGGTCGAGCTTCTGGAGCGTGTCGTGGTCGCGGAGCAGCGCGACGAATGCGTCCTCGTCGAGGCACCGCAGGCGGCCGCTCAGCTCGAGCCGCTCGAGCCGCGCCACCTCGAGCAAGGGGGCAGTGAGCGGAGCGTAGAGGGCGGGTGTCCCGCTCACGAACCCCCTCAGCCCGGACAGACGACCTACCTCTTCGACCAGTACCTCCCAGCCCGTCGCGTCATGGTTGGAGATGCTCTGGAGCGTGTCGAGCCCGTCGAAGAGCCCTCGCTCCAGGAACATCGCGAGCGTCGCGGCGTCGAGCTCGTAGCCCGACAGGTCGAACGACGGCGCGCCCTGACGGTCCACGATCGCAGCGAGCATGTCGGCCGCGTCCAGCGCCTCGAAGGCGGCCGGCTTGAGCGGGTTCCCATGCAGGCCGACGTACTCGAGAGGGTTCGACCACCCCGCGGTCGCGATCGCCTTGGCCGCGGGCGCCTTGATCTCGGCGTCGTGTAGCTCGAGGCGCTCGAGGCGCCCGAACCGACCCGCGATGGCGGTCAGGGTCTGGACGCCCGAGGTCTTCAGGCTCGTGTTGTGCGAGAGGCCGAGCGTGCGCAACCGCTCGGGCAGGGGAGACGCACAAAGCGCCTCGACGTGGGCCTTCTTGATGTTGCACTTCGTGAAGCGCAGCTCCTCGAGCGCGGCGAACCCGCCTCGCGTCGACAACCTCGCGACGATCTCCTCGAAGAGCTTGGCGCGCAGCGGCATCCCATCGAACTCCAGCGACTTCAACCCATCGAATAGCCCCGAATCGATCGCGTCGAGCAGAGGCTTCTGCTTGGCCTCGGAGGTCACGCTCAGGTGCTCCATGCCCTCGACTCCACCGAGCAGCGCCTCGAGCTGCGCGGTCGTGTTGACGCGTAGACGAAGCGAGCGCGCGAGCGGCGCCCACGCGAGCGTGGAGACGTGGTGGAGGCCGTCGTCGATCTTCAGCACGCGCCGATGCCGGGGCCACGCGTCGAGCGTCCCCACCACGTAGTCATGATAGCGTCTGGAGAACAGCCCGGGCTCGGCCTCCTCCATGTGCTGCACGGCTCGGCAGATCTTGGCGAAACCAGAGATGCTCGGGGTGGCTTGCAGCAGCGAGCGGAGCCCGCCGAACGCTTCGTCTTCTATGAAATCCATGCCGCTCTCGTGTGCTCGAGTGTGGTGTGACGGAGCCAGAGACGGCTCTAGAAGGACACGTAGTTCGCGCACCGCTCACGCGCCGCGTCGTCCAGGTACTCCACCTCGTCGGACCAGGGCGCGCCGAGCGCGTCGGTCAACGCCGCGCGGAGCTCGTCGGCCGACGTACCGAACGACGTGTGAGAGAGGACCACGTAGGGGCGATCCGCCTGAGTCGTCCGCAGCGTCACGAGCATGAGCTGGCTGCTCACGTTCTCACTGTAGAAGTGGTTGTCGGTGTGCTGGACGTGGACGATCGCGTCGCGTGGGACGTGGACGAGCTGCGTGGTCGGGAAGGTGTCCACGAGCGCGCAGGCGTAGTCGGCGGTGACGTGGAGGCCGAAGAGGTCGTCCCCGTTGGCCCTCCCGGTGAGGCGTCGCCGGTGGTGGATCAGGCGCCGCGCGATCGCGAACGCGCCGAAGAGGCACGCCGAGGCGAGGGCGCCGTAGAAGATCATGGAGGGTGTGTCGTGGTCGCCGGTCGCGGCCGCGAAGGCGACCACGCCGGCGAGACCGACCAGCGGGAGGGCGCCGAGCGCGGCGAGGATGGACGCGCCCGTCATGCTGGAGAGGGGGCGCCTGAAGGTGCGCGCCCGGCCCGACCGGATGTCCGCGAGGACGTGGTCGGGAAGGGAAGGGCGCGGCGACGCGGCGGTGTCCATCGGCGGCCCTCGCCCGCGCTCAGTCTTCGAGCTGGTTGATGCGCTTGAGCTTGGTCATCACGCGCTGGTACTCGTCTTCCCAGGCGCGGGTGCCCTCGTCGAGGTTCTTGATCTTGTCGCGGACCTCGCTGTCGAGCTCCTCCTCCTTGCCCATGTGCTTGCGCATGACCGGGGCGATGACGCGGCGGATGCCGTTGTCGTCGAGGTAGATGTCCTCGACGAACATCGACTGGAAGAAGATCTCGATGAGCTGCTGGATGATGTACCCGATGGCATCTTCGCCCAGCTTGAAGCCCTTGTCGCGGGCGAGCTGGCGCTTGATCTTGAAGCTCTCGGAGTAGCCCGTCCCGCGCTGGGCGCTCAGATCCTTTGCGTGGTCCGTGAGCGCGCGATCCTGGCGGACGTACTCGCGAAGGATCGACTGGATGTCGAGCTGGAACTCCTGCTTGTTCTCCGGGTCGATTTCCACCGCGTCCGCTTTGATCAGCGTTTTGGCGATGTCCTCGGCGATCATCGGAATCTGGCCTTCGTAAAGCCGCATGTGCTCTCCCTTTCGGCGTGACGTCCTCTGTTCGGAGGTCCACCTCGATGTTGGTCCGATCGCGAGATCGCGATCGCGCCGATTGTGACACGACGTCGCGCACATGGCTACGCGTCAATGCTCGGATCGCATAGGATTCGTGTGATTTTCATCGGCCAAGAAACGAGCGCGCCGGCGGCCCCGTGAGGGGGCGCCGGCGCTCGAACTCATCGGGTCGGCTCATGCCGAGCCGGCCCTGAGCCTCACTCCTCCTCGGAGCCGGCCTTCTCGGCCTTCTCGGCCTTCTCGGCCTTCTCGGCCTTCTCGGCGAGCGCGGCCTTGCGGGAGAGGCGTATCTTTCCGCCGCGGCCGACCTCGAGGACCTTGACCATGACCTCGTCGCCCTCGCGGAGCACGTCCTCGACCTGGTTGACGCGGCCCTCGGTGAGCTCGGAGATGTGGAGCAGGCCGTCGCGGCCAGGCAGGATCTCGACGAACGCGCCGAACTCCACGATCTTCTTCACGGTCCCCATGTAGATGGTGCCGGTCTCGGGCTCTGCGGTCAGGCCCTGGATGATCTCGATCGCCTGCTGGGTCGACGTGGCGTCGGCCGATGCGATCGTGACGGTGCCGTCGTCCTCGATGCTGATCGAGGTGCCGGTGGCCTCCTGGATGCCGCGGATGGTCGAACCACCAGAGCCGATGACGAGTCCGATGGAGGACTGCGCGATCTTGATGTTCACGATCCTCGGCGCGATGGCCGAGACGTCCGAGCGGGACTCGGAGATGACCGCGTTCATCTTGCCCAGGATGTGGTCGATGCCCTGGCGAGCCTGCGACAGCGCGTTCGCCATCGTCTCACGCGAGATGCCCGCGATCTTGGTGTCGAGCTGGAAGGCGGTGATGCCCGCCGCCGTACCGCAGACCTTGAAGTCCATGTCGCCGAGGTGATCCTCGTCGCCCAGGATGTCCGAGAGGATGACGATGTCGTCGCCCTCCTTGATGAGGCCCATGGCCACGCCAGCGGTCGCGGCGTTGATCGGGACGCCGGCGTCCATCATCGCGAGCGAGCCGCCACACACCGACGCCATCGACGAGGAGCCGTTGGACATGAGCACGTCGGAGACGACGCGCACGGTGTAGGGGAAGTCGACGTGGAGCGCCGGGAGCGTGGGCGTGAGCGCGCGCTCGGCGAGCGTGCCGTGGCCGAGTTCGCGACGCGACGTGCCGCGCAGGAACCTCGCCTCACCGACGCAGAACGGCGGGAAGTTGTAGTGGAGCATGAACGGCTTGTTCATGTCCCCCTCGAGCGTCTCGATGCGCTGCTGGTCCTTCTCGGTGCCCAGCGTCGTCGTCACGAGCGCCTGCGTCTCGCCACGCGTGAACAGCGCGGAGCCGTGCGCGCGGGGGATGATGCCGACCTCGATCGAGATCGGGCGGATCTCGTCGGGGCGGCGACCGTCGATGCGCTCGCCCGTCTTGGCGACGCGCTTGCGGACGGTCTCCTTCTTGATCTTGCCGAAGGCTTCCTTGATCTCGCTCTCGCGACCCTCGAACTTCGGGGCGAGCTTTGCGACGAGCTCGGCCTTGAGCGCGTCCTGCGCGAGGTAGCGCTCGGTCTTGTCGGCGATCGTGACGACCTCGATGATCTTCTTCTTGAGGTAGCGGTTGGCCGCGCCGAGGATGTCCCCGTCGAACGTGGGCGCCTCGTGGACTCGCTTCTCCTTGCCCACCGCCTTGGCCAGCTCGAGCTGGAGCTTGAGGACGTCCTGGACGGCCTCCTGGCCGAACTCGAGCGCCTCGAGCATCTTGGCCTCGGGGACCGAGTCCGCCTGGCCCTCGACCATCACGATGGCGTCGGGGCTGACCGCGAGCACGATGTCCATGACGGACTGCTCACGCTGGGCGAAGGTCGGGTTGGCGATGAACTCGCCGTCGACCATGCCGATGCGCACGCCCGCGAGCGGGCCGGCCCAGGGGATGTTCGACAGGATGAGCGCGGCCGAGCAGCCGGTGATGCTCAGGACGTCGGTGTCGTTGACCTTGTCGGCCGAGAGGACCCACGCGATGAGCTGGGTCTCGTAGTCCCAGCCGTCGGGGAAGAGCGGACGGCAAGGGCGGTCGATCAGGCGGCTGGTGAGCGTCGCCTTGTCGCTGGGGCGGCCCTCACGCTTGAAGTAACCACCGGGGATGGAGCCGGCGGCCCACTTGTTCTCCTGGTAGTTGCACGTGAGGGGCAGGAACGGCAGGCCCTTGGGCTTGTGGTCGGCCACGGCCGTGCACAGGACCTGCGAGTCGCCGTACTGGACCATGACCGCGCCGTGGGCGAGGTTGGCCATGCGGCCGGTCTCGATGATGAGCTCCTGGGAGCCCAGCTTGGCGCCCTCTCTGACGATCTTCATGTGTGTTCTCTTTTGGTGTTCGTGTCGTCGGGCAGACCTCTCACGACGCGCGTCGCGCCAAGGGTCCACCCACAATGTTCTTCGAGGCCGCGCGTGCGGACCCGGTGCGAATGCAAACAGACCCGCGCCCTCTCAGGCGCGGGTCCGTGGGAGGTCACTTACGCAGGCCGAGGCTCCTGATGAGGTCTCGGTAGCGGTTGACGTCCTTCTTCTTCAGGTACTTCAGCAGGCGCCGGCGCTGGCCGATCATCTTGAGCAGGCCACGGTAGGAGTGGTGGTCCTTGTGGTGCTCCTTGAAGTGACCCTGGAGGTGGTTGATCCTCGAGGTCAGCAGCGCGATCTGGACTTCGGGGCTGCCCGTGTCGTCGTCGCTACGCTTGAACTTCTGGATGATCTCGTTCTTCTCGTCAGGATGCATCGACATGTTCGCTTCTCCTTAATCGCGCCCACCTCTAAGAGGCGTCCAAAGCGCGCCCTACACAATCAGTGTTGTCGTGTCTCCCCTGCGCTGGCCCAAAATGGGCGCTTCGGCAGAGGTCGGCCCCTGTAGGGGGGAGCCTGGCGTGTCGCGTGGCAGCCCAATCGAATGATGTGAGGACTGCGAGCGACGCATCTCGGTAGTGTATTCGACCTCCCACGTCAACACGTTCTCGTTCTTGCCCCTCGCCGCGTCGCTGATCTTCTGCTCGCGCAGTCCCTCGCGGTCGGCGAGCATGAGGGGATGCGGAATTTTTTCGCCAACCTTTTGAATAGCAGGCCCGACACGAGGTCTAATCGGACGTGGAGCTGGATCCTCGGGGCACGTTGTTTTCGTGATCCCGGCCAGCCAGCAACCCAGGTTCGATGGACACCTCGACCTCCATGACGACTCGACACACACAAAGATCGGAGAGGAAGCACATGATGACGAACCCCTTGAGCGCAGATTCTCCAG
Source organism: uncultured Myxococcales bacterium (assembly GCA_913058025.1). GTDB lineage: Bacteria > Myxococcota_A > Bradymonadia > Bradymonadales > Bradymonadaceae > CAJXPN01. The sequence goes on from CAJXPN010000261.1 coordinate 6,036, forward strand.
GCATGGCACGCCAGGCCGCGCGTTGGCTCGCGATCGCGGCCGTCGCGTTCGTGCTCCCCTCCTTCGGTTGTGGAGGCTGTTCAGACTCGTCCCAGGACCCCGTCAAGGACTGCGTCGGCGCAGACTGCGAGGGCGGCGGTATCATCGACGCGCCCGACTACGGCACGTGCGACGAGGCGTGCACCGACGGCGAGGTCTGCCGCGAAGGCTCGTGCTGCGCGATCTGTAAGGACGACGACGACTGCGGCGACGGGAAGCTCTGCGGCCCCGGCCGCTACTGCATCGACGAGCCCGACGACGCCGCGTGCTCGGCCAACATCGACTGCCCCTCGGGCGAGTGCGTCGACGGCACCTGCACCGACGCCCCGCGCTGCGAGTCCAACGACGCCTGCAGCGGCGGCACGATCTGCACGCTCGACGGCTTCTGCACGTTCCCGTGCGTCTCCGACCTGGCGTGTGGCGCCGGTGAGGTCTGCCACGACGGCCGCTGCACCGTGGG
>CAJXPN010000262.1 GCA_913058025.1 uncultured Myxococcales bacterium
ATCTACACAGAGTAGATCGTCGGCAGCGTCAGATGTGTATAAGAGACAGCGGCGTAGACCGGGTGCTCCCGGAAGTCGGCGTGGTAGAAGGCGACCTGCCCGTCGGCGGGGTTCACGCGCGGGAACTTCGACTCGCCGCCGCGCGTGGTCACCGGCTCGAGGACGGTGCGCCCGGTCGCCTCGACGGCGACCTTTCGCGCCACGGCCGACCCGCGAGACTCCGCCACGAACGCCGGCCAGACGTCCTCGAACGACGACCCCGTGACCTCCGAGAACGCCTGGTTCATCGAGTACGGGATCATCCTCCCGCCGTAGATGTGTGAGAACTCCGTGAGCGCGCCCTCGCCGAACCGGCGCGCGACGTAGTCCACGAAGAACGACCCCATCAGGTAGGCCGTCGAGCCGAACGGCCAGCGGCGCGGCGCGTGCGAGATCTGCCCGAGCGTGAAGGCCGGCTTCGGGCCGAGCAGCTCGGCGCGCCGCCACATCGCGTACAGCGACGCGTTCACGCGGCCGGTGCCCGTGCGCGCGGACTCGTAGTAGGTCGCCAGCCCCTCGATGAGCCAGCGCGGCAGGACCTGGTTCGGGTTCCACTGCTTGCCGATGACCGTGTTCACCGCGTTCGGCAGGCCGTGCGTGGTGTCCAGGTGAAGGACGTGGACGTACTCGTGGTAGACGAGGATCCGGATCCAGTCGTCGTAGTACCCCAGCACGGAGTCCGACTCGGGCGGCATGCCGTAGACGGCGAAGAAGTTGCGGCCGAAGACCTGCGCGTAGCCGTTGGCCGTGTCGAGCTTGTCGAGCACCATGACGTGGGTGCGGGCGGCGGGGGTCCAGTCGAGCAGCGGCGCGATGATCGTGTGCGCCTCCTCGCTGGTCACGGCGACCTTGCGCGCCAGGTCCTCCAGCCCCGTGAAGTAGTGCACGTGGAAGTGCTCGGTGGTGATCGTGAAGTAGTCGAGGTCGGGGTCGTCCAGCGCGGACGCCTCGCCCGGCGCCAGCGCCAGGCCGCACCACGTCGCGGCGCACATCAGCGCGCACACCCACCACCATCTGCCGCGCTCGTTCACGCCCGCGCTCTCCCGTCCTCGGTCACGCTCCATTCGAGACCACCAAACCTAGTGAGCCGCCCGGCACTTTGCGACCCCCTTCACCGACGGCGCTTTTTTTTCACCCCGTGACGCTTTTCTGTGGATCGACGATCCCGCCGCGTGTATCGGTTCGTTCACTTGATGCTCTGATCGATTCGACCGAACGGTCAGACATGGTGCGTGGTCTTCACACTTTCAAGAGGTGGTGTGATGGAGTTCGTGTTGTGGATCGCCCCTCTGATCGTGTTGCTCGCGTCGTGCACGCGCGGAATCTTCGGGTTCGGCGACTCGCTGGTCGCGGTGCCGCTGCTGATGCTCGTAATGGCGCCGATGGAGGCGGTCGCCACCGTCGCGCTCGTGAGCCTCGCCCAGGGCATGCTGATGCTCGCGCGCGAGCGCCGAGACATCGACTGGTCGGCGTCCAGGAGGCTCCTGCTCGCGGCCGCCATCGGCGTCCCGTTCGGGCTGCTCACGCTCAAGGCGATGCCGGTGATCTGGGTCAAGCGGACGCTGGCGGTCGTGCTGATCGGCTACGCGACGCGATCGCTGCTCGGCGCGAAGCTCCCCGAGATCCGCTCGGGACGCGCCGCGGCGGTCGCCGGGTTCCTCTCGGGCGCGCTCGGCGCGGCGTACAACTTCGCCGGCCCGCCCGTGATCCTCTACTCGTCGATGGCGAAGTGGAGCGCCTCACGCACGCGCGCCACGCTCCAGGCATTCTTCACGCCGCTGGGCGTGATCGTGGGCGGCGCGCACCTGATCTACGGCTCATTCACACCCAAGGTCCTCGAGATCTCGCTCATCTGTCTGCCGGCCATGGTGCTCGGCGTCTTCATCGGCGGCATGATCTCACGAAAGGTCGACGCCTCGACGTTCCGCAAGGTCCTCGACGTCGTGCTCATCTGCCTCGGGATCACGCTCTGGCTCTGACGGGCGACCGCCGCGTCATCCTTCGACGCCCTGCCTGTCCACGTACTCTTCCGCGCGCGTCGTCGCCCACGCGTTGAGCGTGACGCCGTCGCGCACGAGCTCCGCGAGCGCCTGCTGCATCTCTGGCTCGCTCGAATGCTCCATCACGTCGTACGACAGGTAGGGAGACGTCGCGCACGCCTTCCACATCTCCACGCTCCAGCGTCCTCCGATCGCGAACAGCTCGAGCGAACGCACGCTCGGTGACCCGACGAGCGCGCTGAAGGCGCCTGAATCACGATACGGGTACGGCGCTTGAAACTCCTCGAGCCCACTCATCATCGCGCTGCCGATGAGGGCGAGCGGCCCCTCCCAGATCTCATCGCCTCCACCCATGTGGAGACGCTTCAGCGCGCCGAGCCGAGGCGACGCCCCGAGCACCTTCATGACCTCGTCTGGTTGCGCGCAGCCGGACAGGTCGAGGAACGTCAACGCGTCCACGACCGGTGACTCGACGAGCGACGCCACGAACCCCGGACCCACGGCGTTGTTCCAAAACCGCAGGTCTTCGAGACCGCGCAACCCTGAACCTGGAAGGACATCACGTGAGGCGTCCGTGAGCTCGTTCGTGTCGAGCTCCAGGCGCTTCAGAGAAGGGAACCGCCGCCCCGCGTCCTCGAGCAACGCCGCGACCCCCTCGTCTCCGAGCTCACAACACTCCACGTCCAAATGCTCGAGTTCCTCGAACACTGCGCCGCCGAGCGCCCTCGCCTCCTGCACACCCAGCGGGTTGCACGCCAGAGAGAGCGAGGTCATCCGCCTCAACCTCTCCGTCTGGACGATCGCACTCACAGCCAATGGACCGACACCTATGTTGCCAATCCGCAGCTCGAAGGGTCCACGACACACCGAGCGGTCCTCGGGCACCTCGCCCTCAGCGTCTTCCTCGCTCATCACAGATCCACTGGTCGAGAGGCAAGAGAGCGACTCGAGCCCTGGAGATCTGAGGATGTGGAGCGCGTGCGTGGCGGTGAGATGTCCTCCACGGAGCTCGAGGTGCTCGAGCCTCGGCAGACGGGCTCGAGCGAGCGCCTCACACGCGCCGATCCCATCACCCGTGAGGCTGAGTTTCACGAAGGCCATGAGGTTCGAGCGTTCGACGAGCGCGTCCACCGTCTCGACGCCAACGCACGTGTATGACAGGTCAAGCTCACTGTGTTCATCCATCCAACCCGCCCGAACCATCGCGGCGATGGCCTCGTCACTCAACCGATCGTTGTGCGAGAGTCTCAACACCTCGAATGGCGCACGGTGAGGACACGACTCGATTACGGACGGGTGGACGTCCACGCCTCTGCAAAACACCTCCAAGTGCGTCAGGCCGGCGAACCAGGGACGCGTCAGGAGCCTGACGAACCCCTCGTCGCTCAAGCCGAAGCCACTCAGGAAGAGTTCCCGAAGCTCCTCGAACGCGGGCGACTCGAGCAGGCGCGTGAACCTCACGCCGCCGAGCGCCTTGCCTCTCAACTCGAACGCCTCGAGCCGAAACGGCGCGTCGTCAGTGAACGCGGCGAGGCGCGAGGAGTCCCTGACCGAGACGTTCACGGACAACCTCTTGAGCTTGCCCGAGTGAGGCGACGTGGCCAACCAGTCCAACACGTCCGGCGCCGCGCGAGCGAGATCGAGCTCCTCGAGGTTCGCGATCGCAGGAGACCAGAGCAACGACTCGAGCGCGTCGCCAGAAACCTCGTCACACACACAGCGTGACGAGGTCGCGAGCGTCATCCATCGCAGCTCGCGCGCGTCGAACGCCTTCACGTCGACGTGCCGCGTCCCGAGCGGCCAGTGACGCAGCCGATCGAGCGCGTAGGGAACCCACACCCGCTCGGCCTCGCCGCGGTCCTCGACCTGGCGGAACAGGCCGAGCAGCCGCTCGAACGCCTCCCGCGAGGGCTCGGCGTCGTGCAGCAGGCTGCGGACCTCTCCGAAATCACCCACTTCGCCTCCTTCTACGACGCCACGACCGGCTCCAATCAGATGCCCATGGATTCAAGACGACGCCCCGTTCGATGAGCTCCTCCCACACGTCGAAGAGCTCGACCCCATTCCTGTTCGAGGGCGTGATCCGAGACAGGTTTCGAAGCACTGGAGACATCGCCAACGTGTTCCACACCTCGTCGTCGCACCTCACTCGACCGACCTCGAGCGATTGGAGCGGCAGCTCCTCAGGTGAAGAGGCAAACCCCGACATCACGCCACTCGTCCAGGCGTTTCCATCAGCATGAAGTTCCTCGAGGGTCTTCATCCAGGGCGCCTCGACCAACGCGCTCAGGCCGACTTCGCCACCACCTGCGTCCCCGATATCGAGCACCCTCAACGCGGCCATTCGAGTCGCGCGTGCGAGGACCTCGATCCCCTCGTCTCCAAAACCACAGCCCCTCAAACGCAACACCTCGAGCGCCTCGCATGACGTCGAATTCGTGAGCGACTCGAGCCACTCTCTTCCGACGGCGTTCCGATCGGCATGAAGCTCGCGCAGCGGCGCTCCTTCGAGGTTGGCGAACACGCGGGCAGACGCATCCGTCAGACCCGTTTCCGTGACACTGAGCGTGGTCAGCGACCCGAACCGCTCGTCGGCCGAGTCCGCAAAGAGCGCGATGGCGCCCTCGTCACCGAAGCCGCTGAACGAGAGGTCGAGTTCGGAAACCCCCACAACCCTGCGCGTCTCGGCGAGCGCTCGCATCGCGGGCACGCTCAAATCGCAAAAGGCGAGGTTGAGCCACCTGAGCCCCTCCCCATGAGAACGATCCTCAGGGAATGCGCGCTCCTCATGATCCAGCGTGGGCCCTTCGAGCTCGAGAGACTCTTCGGACGTGCAGGCGCCCAAGTCGAGCCAGGTCAACACGCTCATCCCTGCCGAACGTAGGACCTCGACTATCCCTCTCTCCCCCAGTGGGTTCGAGTTCAAGTCGAGGGTGTCGAGCGCTGGCCACGACGCACTCGCCAACGCAGCCGCGCCTCGCGAACCGAGCTCGTTCTGGCCCACGTCCAACACGCCGAGGGTCTCCACCGCGACCGACCTCGCAAGCGCCTCCACACCGCGATGACCCAAGCCCACGCGGCGGAGACCAAGAACACTCACCCCCTCGAGACAACCCGAGTCGGCCAGCGCGATGAGGCCCACGTCACCAATGGGGCAGCCGTCCAGGTGCAAAGACGTGAAGCCAGGCAGCGTCGGGTTCCACGCCAACGCCTCAATGTCCTCGCCGTCGATGACGCTGAACGAGAGGTCGAGTTCACGAAGCTGGCCAGCGTGTGCCCCACCCATTGCCCTGACTCCTGACCGGCCGACACGACACGACGACAGCGTCAGCGCATGGAGCGTCTCGACCATCGGTGAGGAGGCGAGGGCCTCGAGCCCTCGGTCACCACCCCTGGTCGCAAAGCTTCCCCTCACGATCAGCCGCTTCAAGAGAAGGTCGGACTCGGCCAACGCCTCCAGCGCGTCCCCTACCCGAACCACTCCGACCGTCAACTCCTCGAGCTGTCGCGCGTGAGGTGACGATGCAATCCACCCCATAAGCTCCTCAGGAACACGCGACTCATGGACCTCGAACGACCTGACCCCTGCGAACGTCGACGCATGCACGAACTCCCGGAACAACGCCGCGGGCCACCCTCCCTTGCCCGCGAGAACCCTCCTCGCCAACAGAAGCCACGACGCAGATTCGAGTTCGTGCTCGAACTCATGCCCCAACGCGACTTCGCGCGTGGCGTCCGGCCACGCCTCCAGATGCTCCAACGCGTAGGGGACCCACACCCGCTCGGCCTCGCCGCTGTCCTCGGCGTGGCGAAACATGTCGAGCAGCCGCTCGAACGCCTCCCGCGAGGGCTCGGCGTCGTGCAGCAGGCTGCGGACCTCCCCGAAATCACTCATGCCAATCCCCTCCAACAATCACGCATGGACGTACGCCTTCGCCCACGGGTTGAGGGTGTCGCCCTCGCGCCGCGCGAGCTCGAGCGCCTCGTCCATGAACGGCGGGCGGCCGGCCTGGAGCCAATCGACACGCCTCAGCGCGCGGAGGTGGGGCGACGTGGCGACCGCGCGCCACGCCTCGACGTCCCACGATGGAAGATCCAGCGACAGCTTCTCCAACGCCTCGGCGCTCGGAGAAGACGCGAGCGCCAGCGCGAACGCGCTGGTCAGCGCCGCCCCGCGAACGCCCAACGTGGTCAGCCCTCGCATCGCGTCGCCGCCCACGAGCGCGCGCGCGCCCTCGCAGCTCGCCCCCACCGACCCACAACTCAGCTCCCTCAACGCGCCGAGGTGAGGTGACGCGCCGATGTGCCCCAGGCCCTCGTCACCGATCTCGGTGCTGTTGACATTCAACACCTCGAGCGAGGCGCTCACGGGAGACGCGACCAACGCGCCGACCCACGCCGCGCCGACCGGGTTGAGCTCCACGACCAACGACTTCAAGCCCACGATGCCCGAGCGCGGGAGCGTCCCGCTCGACCCGTCCGTGAG
>CAJXPN010000263.1 GCA_913058025.1 uncultured Myxococcales bacterium
TGATGCTCGAGGTGGTCTCGGAGAAGACGGGATACCCCGAGGAGATGCTCGACCTGAGCATGGAGCTCGAGGCCGACCTGGGCATCGACTCCATCAAGCGCGTCGAGATCCTGAGCGCCATGCAGGAGAAGGTCCCGTCGCTCCCTGAGGTCGAGACCTCCAAGATGGCCTCGCTCGTCACGCTCCAGGAGATCGTGACCTACATGACCGAGCTCGGCGCTGGTGTCATCGACACCGCGCCCGCCGCTCCGGTCGCACCCGCCGCCGCACCAGTCGCGCAGGCGCCCGCCGCACCGGCAGCGCCCGCGGGACCGTCGGTGGACATGACGGCGCTGATGCTCGAGGTGGTCTCGGAGAAGACGGGATACCCCGAGGAGATGCTCGACCTCGGTATGGAGCTCGAGGCCGACCTCGGCATCGACTCCATCAAGCGCGTCGAGATCTTGAGCGCGATGCAGGACAAGGTCCCCTCGTTGCCCGAGGTCGAGACCTCCAGGATGGCCGCCCTCGTCACGCTCGAAGAGATCGTGACCTACATGAGCGGTCTCCTCGGAGGCGCAGCCCAGGCGGCCTCGGCACCTGTCGCTGCTCCGGTTGCTCCGGCGCCGGCCGCCCACACACCCGCCCCTGTCGCGCAGGCGCCCCAGGCGAACGCGTCCGGCCCGACCCATGACGACCTCGTCGTCATCATGCTCGAGGTCGTCGCAGACAAGACGGGATACCCGACCGAGATGCTCGACCTGGACATGGAGCTCGAGGCCGACCTCGGCGTCGACTCCATCAAGCGCGTCGAGATCTTGAGCGCGATGCAGGACCGCGTCCCCTCGCTCCCCGAACTCGACACGACCCAGCTCGCGTCGCTCTCGACGCTTCGCCAGATCGTCGACCACCTCGGTGGCACGCTCACTGGCTCCTCGTCGGCCCCGGCCGCCACGGCCGACGTGTCCGCCACCGCGCCGAGCGCGGCCAGCGGCCTCTCGCGCTACGCCGTCGGTCTCGTCGCCGAGCCCGCTCCCGGGTTCACGATGAAGGGGTTGGAGTCCGTGCGCACCGTCGAGGTCACGCAGGATGGCCGCGGCGTCGCGCAGGCGCTCGCTGCCCGCATCGAGCAGTACGGCTCGCAGGTCTTCATCGTCGAGACGCCCACGGGCAACCACGACGCGGTGGTGTTCCTGGGTGGCCTCAAGCCCATCAGCTCCGAGGCCGACGCGCTGGCGATCGACCGTGAGGCGTTCGCCGCCGCGCGCGCCGTCGCCGAGCGCTTCGAGTCCAGCGGGAAGGGCGTCTTCGTGACCGTGCAGGATACCGGCGGAGCGTTCTCGCTCGACGCCGCTCCGAGCGCGGCGCGCGCGAGGCTCGGCGCCATCGCTGGCCTCGCCAAGACGTGCGCGACCGAGTGGCCCGGCGTAAGCGTCAAGGCCATCGACGTCGCCGCCGAGGCCCTCGCCATCGGTGACGTCGCCGAGGCGATCGCCGGAGAGCTCTTCTCCGGTGGCGCCGCCCGTGAGGTCGCGCTCGGTGATGGCAACGCGCCACGCCGCGTGGTCCACGCGCCCATCACCGCAGTCGGTCAGGCCTCGCTCACGCTGGGCTCCAGCGACGTGATCGCCGTCTCCGGCGGCGCGCGCGGCGTGACCGCGGCGTCGGTCATCGCCCTCGCGAGGCGCACGAAGGCGAAGTTCGTCCTCCTCGGGCGCACCGCGCTCTCCGAGGAGCCCGCCGCGTTCCACGGCGTCGAGGGTGACGCCGACCTCAAGCGCGCCGCGCTCACCGCCGCCAAGGCCGCCGGTGAGATGATCTCGCCGCGTGACCTCCAGTGGCGCGTCGGCCGCGTCAAGGCAGACCGAGAGGTCCGCGGCACGCTCGCGGCCATCGAGGCCGTCGGTGGCCAGGCGCACTACGTCACCGCCGACGTGCGCGACGCCAGCTCGCTCGACCAGGCGTTCGCCAACGCTCGCGCCGAGTGGGGTCCGATCACCGGCATCGTCCACGGCGCCGGCGTCCTCGCCGACGCGCTCATCAGCAAGAAGACCGACGACCAGTTCGACCGCGTCTTCGACACGAAGGTCCTGGGCATGCGAGCGCTGCTCGACGCCACGGCCTCCGACCCGATCAAGCTCGTCTGCGCGTTCAGCTCCGTCGCCGCGCGCACCGGCAACACTGGCCAGTCCGACTACGCCATGGCCAACGAGGTCTTGAACAAGTCCTGCCTCTCATTGGCAGCGGCCAGGCCCGGCCTCGTCGTGAAGTCGATCGGTTGGGGTCCCTGGGACTCCGGCATGGTCACACCCGGCCTCAAGAAGATGTTCGAGGCCCGCGGCATCCGCCTCATCGGCCTCGACGAGGGCGCCGAGGCGTTCGCAGACGAGGTCCTCGACGGGACCTCGGGTAAGGTCGAGATCGTGATCGGCGGCGGCGTCGGCGCTGGCGGCCTCGACGACCTCGTCCCCGAGCAGGGCGCGCTCACGGGCGTCGCCACGGCGAGCTCTTCGCTCCAGCCCTACCTCGACGACCACCGCGTCCAGGGCACCGTCGTGCTCCCGGTCGTGCAGGTCACGGAGTGGATCGCTCGCGCGGCCCGCTCCTCGCGCGCCGGCGCCAAGGTGCTCGCGCTGCGTGACATCGAGGTCAAGAAGGGCATCACCCTCGAGGGGTGGGGCTCGACCGCCGAGCGCTTCGACGTCGCGCTCGAGTCCGCCGATGCCTCGGGGCTCCTCAAGGCCGCGCTCGTCGACCAGACCGGCCGCACGCGTTACAGCGCGAGCGTCGAGCTCTCGGCGGCGCACCCTTCCGCCCCCGCGACCTGGGACATCCCCGCCAACCTGAAGGCCACGCCCTCGAACCTGTACGCCTCGGGCGCACTGTTCCACGGCCCCGCGTTCCAGGTCCTGCGTCAGGTCACTGGCGCCGGTATGGGCGGCGCGACCGCGTCGCTCGTGGGCTGTGATGGGATGAACTGGCCCGACGAGGGTTGGGTCATCGACCCCGCGCTCGTCGACGGTTGCCTCCAGCTCGCGCTCATCTGGGGCCTCGGCGTCACCAAGTCGCAGACCCTGCCGCTGCGCATCGCCGAGCTCAAGCTCTACGCCGAGGCGCCCTTCACCGGGCCCCTCCACTGCACGCTCGTGGGCACCTCCCACACCGCGCAGAAGACCGTGAGCGACATCCAGGTCACCGACGCCCGGGGCGCCGTGGTCCTGGAGCTGTTCGGCGTCGAGATGTACGCGGTGCCTGGCGGCGCCTGATACGAGCGCCGTGGCGCCCCTCCGCAGGGTCTCCACGGCGCACTAGACATGTTGTCTGTTGCGTTCTCATCGGCGCCCCACCTGCGGGGCGCCTGTGTATATCGAGAGGAGCGAAAGCGTGAGCTTCGAGCCAGTCGCGATCGTAGGCCGTGGATGTGTTCTCCCTGGTGCGCTCTCCCCCGCCGACCTCTGGGACCTCGTGTCTCAGGGTCGCGATGTCCTGGGTGAACCACCCAGCGGATACTGGGGGTTGCGTCCTGGAGACGTGGAGACCTCGCCCGAAGACGCCGCGCGCGACCACACGTGGTCGAGCCGCGGTGGCTACGTGCGTGGCTTCGATGACGTGTTCGATCCGTCTGGCTTCGGGCTCCCCGAGGAGGAGCTGCTCGCGCTCGATCCGATCTTCACGTGGACGCTCCACGCCGCCCGAGAGGCGCTCCGTGAGGCCGGACACGACCCCTCGCTCGCACCCACCACGCGCGGCGGCGTCATCCTCGGCAACCTGAGCTACCCCACCAGGGGCCTGGCCGAGTTCGCCGAGCAGGTCTGGCGCGCGCGCTCGGCCGATCGCCCCGACTGGCTCCCGCTGCGCGCCCGACAGCGCTTCACCTCGGGCCTCCCCGCCCAGCTCGTCGCCTCGGCGACCGGGTTCGTCGGCGAGTCGTTCTCACTGGACGCCGCCTGCGCCTCGTCGCTCTACGCGATGAAGCTCGCCTGCGATCGCCTCCACGACGGCCGCGCCGACATCATGCTCGCCGGCGGCATCAACCACGCCGACGACCTCTTCCTCCACATCGGCTTCTGCGCGCTCAACGCGATGAGCAAGACCGGCCAGAGCCGCCCGTTCCACCGCGGCGCCGATGGCCTCGTCCCCGCCGAGGGCGCCGGCTTCGTCGTCCTCAAGCGACTCGCCGACGCGCGCGCCGCCGGCGACCACATCTACGGCGTCATCCGCGGCGTCGGCCTGTCCAACGACGGCCGCGGCCGCGGCATGCTCACCCCCAGCGAGGAGGGCCAGGAGCGCGCCATGCGCGAGGCCTACGCCGTCAGCGGGCTCACCCCAGACGACGTCTCCCTCATGGAGTGCCACGCCACCGGCACCCCGCTCGGTGACGCCACCGAGCTCCGCTCGATGGCCCGCGTCTTCGCGGGCAGGCACGACGTCCCGCTCGGCTCCATCAAGTCCAACATGGGCCACCCGATCACCGCGTCCGGTGTCGCCGGCTTGCTCAAGGTCACCGAGGCGATGGCACACGGCCAGCGCCCCCCGACCCTCCACGCCCAGGACTCCCTGGACGTGCTCGCGGGCTCCCCCTTCCGCCTGCTCCACCAGGTCGAGCCCTGGGACGTCGACGGCATCCGCCGTGCCGGCATCAACAACTTCGGCTTCGGCGGCAACAACGCACACCTGCTCGTCGAGGAGCATGATCCGTCGCTCGCCGCGGGCGCCATCCAGTCCCCCGGCGCCGACCTCACGCCCCCCTGCGAGCCGATCGCGATCATCGCCGTCGGCGCCATCCTCGGTGACCGCGCCGAGCTCGCCGGGCTCGTCGACGCCGCCCTCGGCGGCGCGTCCCTCCTCGACGAGGACGGCCGCGCCCGCGCCGAGAAGATCGAGCTCCCGATCACCTCGCTCAAGTTCCCGCCCAACGACCTCAAGGTCGCGCTCCCCCAGCAGCTCATCACGCTCCAGACCTCGCTCCAGCTCGAGGAGGTCATCACCGGCCTCGACCGCACCCGCACCGGCGTCCTCATGGGCATGCAGTGCGACGCCGAGATCGCCCGCTACGGCGCCCGCTGGCGCCTCGGTGAGTGGGCTCGACGCGGCGCGATCGCGCCGCCCGCCGGTGAAGGCGACGACGGCTGGATCGACCGCGCCCGCGACGGCATCATCGACGGCCTCGTCTCCGCTGGCGTCCTCGGCACCATGCCCAACATCGTCGCCAACCGCCTGAACTCTCAGTACGACGTCCGCGGCCCCTCCTACACCGTGTCCGCCGAGCAGGCCTCGGGCACCGTCTCGCTCGACCTCGCCGCGCGCGCGCTCCGCCGCGGCGAAGTCGACGCCGCCGTCGTCGGCGCCGTCGACATGAGCTGCGAGCCCGTCCAGGAGTGGGCCGCCAGCCAGCTCCTCCCCTCCTCCAAGCACCAGCCCGGCGACGCCGCCGTGCTCCTCGTCCTCAAGCGTCTCTCCGACGCGCGCGCCGCCGGCGACGTCGTCTGGGCCATCCTCGACGACGTCTCCGATGATCTCGTCACGCAGCGCGTCGGCGACGTCGGCAACGACCTCACCGACCGCGTCGGCCACGCACACGCCGCCTCCGGCCTCGTCCACGTCGCCGCCGCCGCCATCGCGTGCCGCGAGCGCGCCCAGCTCGCCACCTACGAGCGCGCCGCCCAGCCCTGGCTCCCCCGCAACGGCCAGCGCTGCGTCGAGGTCACCACCCACGCCCTCAGCGGTCAGACCGTCTGCGCGCGCCTGCGCGCCGACTCCGCCACGCCCCCCGCCGGCCTCGCGCTCTCCTCGGGGCTCGACGCACCCGGCCTCGAGCTCTACGCCGCCAACGACTTCGACTCCCTCGCCGCCGCCGTCGCCGCCGGCGAGCACGGCACCCAGTGGGGCGCCTTCAGGCTCTCCGTCTCGGCGCGCGGCGCCGACGAGCTCGCCTCACGCCGCGCCTCGGCCGCGCGCCTGCTCTCCGCCGGACGCCCCGCGTCCTCCGGTGAACTCGAAGCCGGCGTGCGCTACGGCGAGGGCGTGGCCGCCGGTGAGGTCGCCTTCGTATTCACCGGTCCGGCTGGTGCGTACCCCCAGATGGGCCGCTCGCTCCTGCTCGCGGCCCCCGAACTCGTCGACGACGTCGCCCGCCGCTTCGACCGCCTCGATGAGGCGTGCGGCTGGCTCTACGACCCGGACGCCGACACCGACCCGCCCCCCGTCGACAAGCTCTGGGGCTCCTCCTTCCTCTGCCAGGCACACGCCGCGCTCACGCGCGGGCTGCTCGGCGTGCGCGCCGACGCCGCCATCGGGTTCTGCTCCGGTGAGACCAACGCGCTCTTCGCCATGGGCGCCTGGGAAGACCTCGGCGCCATCCACTCCGAGATCGACGAGCGCGGCGTCTTCACCCGCGCCCTCGGCGGCGAGATGACCGCCGTGCGCGAGCGCTGGAACCTCTCCGAGGACGAGGCCGTGGACTGGGTCACCCTGTCTCTTATACACATCTCCGAGCCCACGAGACAGGCAGAAATCTCGTA
>CAJXPN010000264.1 GCA_913058025.1 uncultured Myxococcales bacterium
ATCGTGGGCTGGCCGCTCTCGCACGTGTTCAACGTGCTCTTCTACGAGCCGTTCACGCTCAAGACCGACCCGATGGAGTTGTTCCGCTTCTGGGGCTCCATCTCGAGCTACGGTGGCCTGTTCGGCGGCATGATCGCGTTCGGGTTCTGGAAGATGAAGAACCCGAAGCGTCTCGGGATGCTCTGGGCGGACATGGCGATGTTCGGTGTCGTCGTCGCGTGGTTCTTCGGCCGCATCGGGTGTGCGTCGGTCCACGACCACCCCGGCGACCTCGTCCACGGCTTCGCGCCGTGGGAGTGGATCCGCTCGATCGTGGGTGGCCCGGAGCTGTGGCCGCTGGCCGTCGACTTCCCGGCGCGGATCAACCTGCCCGCGGGTCCTCGCCACGACCTCGGCCTCTACGAGGCGATCTGGTGGGGCCTGATCCTCATCATCGTGATGGTCCTGGATCGCAAGCCCAGGCGCCTCGGGTTCTTCGCGGGCCTCGTCCCGGTGCTGTACGCCCCGGGCCGCTTCATGTTCGACTTCCTGCGTGTCCCGCCCGAGATGGGCGGCGACCTGCGCTACTACGGCTTCACGCCCGCGCAGTACTTCTCGGTCGGGATCTTCGTCCTGGGTGTCTTCCTGCTGGTCCGCTCGAGCAAGCAGCCGGTGGTCGAGTGGCGCCCCTACGACCCGAACAACCCGAGCGCCCCCGGCGAGGTCGGCCTGACCCCGACGGCGGACGCAGAGAAGCGCGCCGCGGAGGTCGAGGCGGCCGCTGCCGCGGTCACGACCAGCGCGACGCCGTCCGACGCGTCCGAGGAGGAGTGAGCCGCTCGAGCGGCCTCCCCTCTCGGGAGGCCGCTCGCGGTCACGTCCCCTCCAGAACCTCCTGATAGATCATGAAGTCTCGCGCCGAGAAGGCGACGAAGCGGACCTCGTCGAAGGCGTCGGGGTGCGCTGCCAGCTCTGCGCGCGCCGTGGCCAGCGCGACCTCCGTGGCGTCGCGGAAGGGGTAGCGGTAGGCGCCCGTGGAGATCGAAGGGAACGCGATCGTGCGGGCGCCCGCCTCGCGGGCTCGGGCGAAGCTCTCGGAGTAGGCCGAGCGGAGCAGGTCGGGCTCTCCCGATTCTCCGCCGCGCCAGACGGGGCCGACGGTGTGCACGACGTGTTCGGCGTGCAGGCGACCCGCAGGGGTGATGACGGCCTGACCCGGCGCGCACTTGCCCTGGCGGGCGCGGATGGCGCGGCAGGCCTCGAGGATGTCTGGGCCGCCGGTGCGATGGATCGCGCCGTCGACGCCCCCGCCACCGAGCAGTGACGAGTTCGCGGCGTTGACGATCACGTCGACGTGTTGGCCCACGATGTTCCCGAGGACGACGCGCAGCGTGGCGCCGCCGACCTCCCTCGAGGACTCCCTCTCATACTGTGTCTCGCTCACGGTGAGCCTCCATCCAGATGTGTTCTAGAACTCGCCGGCCTCGTGCTTCTTGCGCAGGAACTCCTTGAGCTCCGGGCCTATGTCCTCGCGCTTGAGCGCGTAGTCGATGTTGGCGGTGATGAGGCCGAGGCGGTCGCCGGTGTCGTGGCGCTCACCCTCGAACTCGAAGCCGATGAGCGCGCGATCGTGCGCGAGGCGCGCGAGCGCGTCGGTCAGCTGGATGGGCACGCCATGCTTCTCCGCGGCCTCTTCGAGGTATTCGAAGATGATCGGAGGGAGGATGTAGCGGCCGATGATGGCGAGGTTCGAGGGGGCGATGTCGGGCGAGGGCTTCTCGACGAGGGTGCGGACCCGGTAGAGGCCCTCGGCCCAGCTCTCGCCGTCGACGATGCCGTAGTTGCTCACGTCCTCGCGGTCCACGCGCATCACGCTCACGACGCCCTGGCCGTACTTCTCGTAGACGTCGACCATCTGACGGATGACCGGGACCTTCGAGCTGATGATGTCGTCGGGGAGGACGATGATGAAGGGCTCGTCGCCCACGACCTCCTTGGCGCACAGGATGGCGTGGCCGAAGCCCAGGGGCTCCTTCTGGCGCACGGCGATGGTGCGGATCATCGAGGAGACGCGCCGCACGGTCTCGAGCGCGCGCGGCTTGTTCTTCTCGGCCAGGTAGGTCTCGAGCTCGTAGGAGTAGTCGAAGTGGTCGACGATGCCGGCCTTGCCTCGCGCGGTGATGAAGATCACCTCCTCGATCCCGGAGGCGATGCACTCCTCGACGATGACCTGAATGGCCGGGACATCGACGATCGGCAACAGCTCCTTGGGCACGGACTTCGTGACGGGCAGGAGTCGCGTACCAAAGCCAGCGACGGGAACGACCGCCTTGCGGATAGGCTTGTTCATGATGTGTGTCCTCGGGGAGTTCGACGTGTTGTGTGCGCGAGGTCAAACTAGTGCAGCGCGCGCGCCGATGACAAGCGCTGTACAGCCCACCCCACGAGAACCTTCCCAACGAACCGCTCGGTGCATATAAAGGAACGGCGCGTGGCGCGCGAAACGAGAGCCGATGGAGCGAGCATGCAAGAACTCCTGATCGCGTGTGGGGACGTGGAGCTGCTCAAGCAGATCCTGACGGAACTGCCTCAGGACCAGTACAAACCGATCGCGACCAAACGCGGCGCGGGCATCGCACAGAAGCTCGCGGGGCGAGGTGTGCCGCTGGCGATCGTCTACGAGCAGCTCGCCGACGTCGGCGCGGGGCAGCTCCTCGGCGAGCTCCGCGCGCTCGACCCGCCGCCGGCCACGCTCGTGCTCACCTCGGGCGCGCCGCCCAAGGACGGCCCGTTCGACAAGGCGCTGCGCTGGCCGATGCCGGGCCCCGTGTTCCGCAACGCGGTGAAGTCGCTGGTCGCCCAGGGCAAGCCCGAGTACGACATGGAGCAGTGGCGCGCGTTCTACCACGACCTCCAGGCGCGCAATCAGGCGCTGCCGACCCAGAACTACTACGAGGTGCTGGGCCTTCAACACGGCGCCAAGCACGACCAGCTCACGCGCGCCTTCGACGCCATCAGCCTGCGCTTCCACCCCGACCGCTACAACTCCTACCGCGGCGAGCGGTGGGGGGCGGCGATCTTCGAGGAGTGCAACACGCTCTACAAGGTCCAGACCGAGGCGTACGGGGTGCTCACCGATCGGAAGCTCCGCTCGAAGTACGAGGCCGCGCTCGGCGCCGGTGAGCTCCGCCTGTCCCACGAGGACACCGCGGGCAAGGACTCCGGGCCGCGCTCGCTCGACGAGCTCGCGACCGACCGAAAGGCCAAGAAGTTCCTCAAGCTCGCGCAGAGCGCCATCGCCACGCAGAACTGGTCCACCGCGCTCCAAAACTTGAAGTTCGCCCAGAGCATGGAACCCAGTAACGCCGCCATCCAAGCCAAGATCGAAGAGGTTCAAGCCAAAGCAGGCTGACCCGCGGTGGCCAAGAGCCTCGCGCATCGATCCACGCCCCACGTCCAGTCGCATGCTCCGGGGAGCGAATGTCCGAAAAGAAGAAGTCCGATTTCGGCCCCAGGCTGCTCACCGCAGTCGTGGCCATCCCACTCTTGCTCGGGATCATCCTCGCCGGCCCCCACTGGGCGTTCTTCGCGCTCGTCGCCGTCGCCGGCGCCATAAGCGCGTGGGAGTACTGCGGCATCACGGTGGGCGCGGAGCTGCCAGCGACCAGGCCGCTGTCTGGCCTGCTCGCCGCGGGCGTCATGGTCACGGCGTACTTCGCCCCGGCGCACCTGAACACGGCGCTCTACGCCGCGCTCGCGATCGCGTTCCTGTTCGTGCTCTTCTTCCACAGGGAGCAGCCCAAGGCGACGAACCACCTCGGCGCGATCATCACCGCTGTGATGTACGGCGGGTTGATGTTCGTGCCGCTGGCGCTCATGCGACACGACACCGGAGACGGCGCCGGACCGCTGTGGGTGATCATGGCGCTCGCGATCGTCTGGGGCTCGGACACCGGCGCCTACTTCGCAGGCCGCGCCTTCGGGAAGCACAAGCTCTCGCCCACGGTCAGCCCGAACAAGACCATCGAGGGCGCGATCGGCTCGGCCATCTCCGCCGTCGGGTTCGCGCTGCTGTTCGACCAAATCTACCGGGCGACCTCACCCGACGCCTGGGTCGGCCTCGAGCTCTGGGAGGCCGCGCTCATCGCGCTCCCCGCAAACTTCCTCGGCCAGACCGGCGACCTGTGCGAGAGCCTCATCAAGCGCGCGCACGAGGTCAAGGACTCCGGCACCATCATCTACGGCCACGGCGGCATGCTCGATCGCATCGACGCGTTGATCTTCGCCTCCCCCTGGTTCTATGTATTCGTGACCCACTTCGGGACGCCACCGGGCGCCTGAGCACAGCCAGAGCGGGCGCTTCCAGGCGTCGGGAAACAACCACCCCTCGCCCGCACGTTGTACGTCCGTCCGAACCACCGCGCACCGACACGTCACGCGCGACGCTCAGGAACCCCATGACCTTTCTGTACTTCATCATCATGATCGGCGGGCTCGTGTTCTTCCACGAGCTCGGCCACTTCGCCGTCGCCAAGATGTGCGACGTGAAGGTCCTGCGGTTCTCGATCGGCTTCGGTCCGAAGATCATCGGGTTCACCTACGGTGAGACCGAGTACGTCGTGTGCGCGCTGCCGCTGGGCGGCTACGTGCTCATGCTCGGCCACGACTTCGGGGACCTGGAGACCGTGGAGGACGAGGACATGGACCGCGCGCTCATGGCCAAGCCGATCTGGCAGCGCTCGCTGGTGATCCTCGCCGGCCCCATCGCCAACCTCATCCTCCCCGTCGCGATCTACTTCGCCGTCGGCCTGACCCACACCACGGCGCCGCCCGCGCACATCGGCGAGGTCTTCGTCGACACGCCCGCGGCCGCCGCGGGCCTCCAGGCCGGTGACCGCATCGTGGGCCTCGAGGGCCACGACGTCACCTACTGGCACGAGCTCCTCGACTCGGTCACCTCCGCCCCTGGCGAGACGATCGCTCTGTCGTACGAGCGCGACGGCGAGGTCGTCGAGACCACGATCACGCCCGCGACCAAGACGAGCACCGACTTCCTCGGCCTGAACCAGCGCACGTACGGCCAGATCGGCGTCCTGCTGGGTACCTACGGCACGACCGTGGCCTTCGAGGGCCCGGGCACCGCCGCCGAGCGCGGCGGGCTCGAGCCCTTCGATCGCGTGGTGACCGTGGACGGTGAGCACGTCGAGCGCTTCCACGAGCTCGTCTCGAAGATCCGCGCGTCCGAGGGGCGCCCGCTCGAGATGATCGTCCTGCGGCCGAAGAGCCTGGACGTGGACTTCGGGAAGTTCTCGAGCTTCGTGACCGTCGAGGCCACGGTCACGCCGACCCAGGACGCCTCGGGCGCCTACTCGATCGGCATCACGGGCGCGGACATGGTCCTCTCCGAGGTCACGCCCGGCTCGGCCGCGTCCAAGGCTGGCCTCCAGGTCGGCGACAGGCTCGTCGCGCTCAACGGCGAGGAGCAGTCCTCCTACAGCCTCGTCACGTCCACGATTCACAACGCCATCAACGAGGCGCTGCTCGCGCGGCCGCCCGAGGACTCCGACGCGGTCTCCGTGGACTTCGAGGTCACCTACGTGCGCAACGGCGAGCGCCGCTCGGCCATGCTGACCCCCGACGTCCTCAAGTTCGCCGATCAGGCCAAGCAGGACCGCTACAAGATCACCATCGGCTGGGCGCGCACGGCCAACGTCATCATGCCCGACGAGATCCCGTTCCCCTTCTTCGACCGCGCCACCTACGCCGCCAGCGACTCCATCAGCGAGACCTGGGGCTACACCAAGATGATGGTCCGCGGGCTCGCGCGCATGGCCCAGGGCAAGGTCGGCTGCGACTCCGTCGGCGGACCCATCCTCATCGGCGAGCTCGCCGCCAAGGCCGGCGAGGCCGGCGCCGAGCCGTTCCTGCGCATGATGGCGCTGATCTCGATCAACCTCGCGATCTTCAACCTGCTGCCCATCCCCGTGCTCGACGGCGGGCAGCTCTCGCTCTTCGCCATCGAGGCCATCAAGCGCGGGCCGCTGTCGTTCCGCGTCCGCCAGATCGCCGCCTACATCGGCTTCGCGCTCATCGTCATGCTCATGATCCTCGCGTTCAAGAATGACATCGAACGCAACTGGGATCGGATCGTAGACTGGGTGAGCGACGAGTGAGCACGGAGCACTCCGGCGACGAAGATTCCGACCCCTACGCAGGCCCGACGCAGGCCGCATGGGACGTCCTCGTACACCTCGACGCGCTCGCCGACGCGCTCGGCTGGAGAGACCCGAGGCGCGCGGCTGCCAATCGAGGGCCTGGACGGCGCGCCGTCTCAACGTGAGGTGGTCCTGACGGTGTCGCTGCGGGACGTGTTGCCCGAGTGAGGCGTTGAGGTTCTGCGGGGGGGGTCGCGAGGCTTCGACGGTCGGGGGGACCAACGCGGCTGCCCTCCCCGCCGCCGCTTCGCTTGGCATTCCCCGCTGGGGAACTGTGTAACGTGCAG
>CAJXPN010000265.1 GCA_913058025.1 uncultured Myxococcales bacterium
GCCTGTCTCGTGGGCTCGGAGATGTGTATAAGAGACAGTGTTGAACGTGCCCGTAGCTTCGACGGAGTTCTCTCCATCGGTGACGGTCGCCGTCCAGAACACGGAGTCACCAGCGAGGAGCTCCTGACCCGTCGGCTTGGTGAAGGTGACGACGCCGTTGGAGGCGGTGCCGGTTCCCTCGAATACGACCTCGGCGAAGTCCGCCGTGGTCGAGATGGCGACCGCGTAGGTGAGGTTGTCACCCTCAGGGTCGGTGGCCTCGGTGGCCGAGAGCACGAGGGAGCTGACGTCCTGGACCAGCGTGCCGTTGGCGGGCGACAGGAGGATGAACCCGGTGGGGGGCTCGTTCGTGGCGTCGACGTTGAAGGCGGCGGCGGCCCAATCGCTGGCGTTCTGGCCGTCGAAGGAGCGAGCGCGCCAGTAGTGCGTCGTGTTCTCGGTGAGGCCCGAGAAATCGGCGGTCAGCTGCGGGCCGGGGCCCGAGGTCTGTGCACCCGCGAACGCCGCGTTGTCGGCGAGCTCGAAGATGTACTGCAGCGTGTCGCCGTCGGCGTCGGTGCCGGCGCCGATCGTGAGCGTGACCGAGGTATCGGTGATCGTGTCACCGTCGGGGCTCACGATGCTCGGGGGCGTCGGCGGGGTGTTGATCTCGACCTGAGCAGCGTTCTCGATGACGAACGAGAACGCGTCACCGAACGCGGACTCGTTGGTGCCGTCGGTGGCCTTACCGCGCCAGAAGTACGTTCCCTGGGGAAGCGCCTCGGGGGTGGTGAAGAACGGCACGCGACGCGCCTGGCTGGTCAGCTCGATGTTGGCGAACTGGTCGTCCGAGGCGATCTCGAAGATGTAATCGACGGGATCGGCGTCGGGGTCGACGACGGCGCGAAGCTCGAGCGTGGGCAGGCCGCCCGCGCTGAAGACCGAGGCGTCCATCGGGGTGATGGGCTGAGGCACCGGGGGCGCGACGTTGGTCGCGTCCACGAGGAACTCGGCGGACTCGGACTGCTCGCCGTCGGCGAGGCCGTCGTTGGCGAACGCGTACCAGGCGTAGTCGGTGTCCTCAGCGAGGTCGACGTCGACGACGGCCTCGGTGATGTTGCCGCGTCCCTGCTGGATGCCAGTGATCGTGGTGACCATGACAGCCTGAGCGTCGACGACGACGAACGTGTAGACGAGGCCGAGACCGCGGGGGCTCGTGGCGTTGACGACACGGAGCTTGGGGCGGACGACGTCGACGATGTCGTTGACCGGGCTCAGGGGCACCGGAGCAGCGGGGGCATCGGAGACGTTCGGGTTGGTCCCGTTGAGGACCTCGTCGAGGTCGCTGGTGCCGTCGTTGTCGGAGTCGTCCGTACCGGCGGTCGGCGAGAGCAGCTGTCCGTTGTTGAGCTGACGCTCGAGGGTATCCGGGACGTTGTTGCTGTTCACGTCGATGACGGTCGAGTTGACGGTGAAGGACTCCTCGTCACGGGCGTTGTCGGAGTCGATGACTGCGACGACGAACGTGTTCGGGCCAGCCTGCTCGTAGGTCGGGATCCAGGTGACGACGCCAGTGGTCGAGTTGACCGTGGCGCCAGCCGGGCCGGACACGAGCGCGTAAGAGAGCGTGTCGGCGGTGCCGGGATCGGTGGCCGAGAGCGTGGTCGTGAAGGTGGAGCCTTCCTCGATGGAGCCGGCGCCGACGGTCACGGCCGCGAGGGTCGGCGCGACGTTGCGCACCGTGATGTTGACCGTGGTCGAGGCGACGTTGCCGTCGTTGTCGGTGACGAGGACGGTCACGCGGACAGGGGCGTCGTTGAGACGGTTGTTCGCGTACGTCTGGGTCGCCGTGCAGGGCGCGACGGCGGTGCCGTCGCAGGCGAGGCCGGTGATGTCCTCGGCGTCGTTGAAGTCGCCGTCGCCGTTGAGGTCGAAGTCGACGTCGAAGGGCGCCGAGCCCTGCGGGCTGACGGTGATCGTGGTGAGCTGGCCCTCGTTCGGAGCCGACGGGACGGCGCCCGCGGACACGAGGACGTTGATGTCGGTCACGGTGAACGTGCCCGACGCGCTGTCCGTCAGCGGCGTGTTCGGCGAGTTGGCCTCGTCGGTGACGGTGACGGTGACGGTGTACTCGCCCGGATCGTCGACGGTGAGCGTGGCGAACTTGTCGGCCTGGGGGCCGATGGTCGCGATCGTCTGCCCACCGCTGCTGGTGATGTCGAACGTGTACGTGAGGGCGTCCATGCCGGGATCGGAAGCCTGCGCGCTGATGTTGACGGGCGCGCCGCGGGTGACCGTGGACGCGACCGAGACGGTCGAGATCACGGGCGCCGCGTTGGTCACGAGCGCGCTACCGAACGTGTCGGTGTCGCAGGAGCCGCCGGTGTCACACACGCGGGTACGGAAGGTCTTGGCGCCGTCCGTGCGGTACGTGTACGTGAAGATGCCGGTCGAGTTGCGGAGGTCGTACGTGCCGTCGTCGTCGACGTCGATCTCGTACGTGAGGGCGTCGCCGCCCTGGTCGCTCGCGATGACGGTGATCGAGTTCGCGGAGCCCTCGCGGGCGTCTGAGGCGACGGAGCTGGTGATGACCGGCGCGACGTTGGTGACGCGAACCACCGCGGTGCGGGTGTTCTCGCCGCCGTCCTCGTCACGGATCGTGACGCGAGCGGTGTACGTGCCGTCGTTGTCGTAGCTGCACGCCGAGGTCGTCCCCGTCGTGTTGCTGAAGTCGACCGTGCCGTCGTCGGTGCAATCGAAGTCGAACGTGATCGTGTCGTCGGGGCTGGCGTCTGTCGCCGTGGCCGCGAGCGTCACAGTCGCTCCGCCGTCCTGCTCCTGAACCGGAGCGGGAGAGAGGAAGGACGTGAAGATGGGCGCGATGTTGTCGACCTGAACCACCGTGAGACCGAAGTCGCACGAGTTCTGCTGGTTGTCGTCGTCACACACGCGGGTACAGACCGTGTACGACCCGTTGTCGGTGTACGTCGTCTTGGCGACCGCCGAGTTGAGCGCGCCGGGGCGAGCCTCGCCGAAGTCGGCGTCGGTGATGGCCGCGCGTGACGCCGCCGTGCAGTTGAAGTTGACCGAGTAGGTCAACGTGTCCTCACCCGGGTTGTTCACGAGCGAGACCACGGTGACCTCGGTGTTCTCGCCGACGGGGCCGGTGTCGAAGACGTCCGAGATGCTCGGCGCGCGGTTGAGCACGTCGACGGTGCGCGTCTCGGTGGACGAGCCTCCGTCCGGGTCGCGGACCGTGATGGTCACGGTGTACGAGCCCGGAGTCGTGTAGACGTGGTTGGTCGTCGCGCGAGCGGTGGTCGGCGTCAGGTTCGACGTCGCGACCGTGTCGCTGCTCGCGTCGCCCCAGTCGAAGTCGACCTCGAGGTTGGCGGCGTCGACGGTCGAGGGGTCCTCGACCTCGACGCGGAACGAGATGCTCTGACCCTCGGCCACGATGACGGGCTCGGGGGGCGTGCTCTGGATCTGGATGAAATCCGGGTTGACGTTGTCGATCGTGATGTCGTTGGTCGCGGGATCGGAGTCCGAGTCCTCGTCACGCACGGTCGCGGTCACCGTGTAGGTGCCCGAGTCGGCGTAGGGAGTCGGCTTCACGAACGTCGCCGTGCTACCGGCGGCGCCGACGTTGACGACGCCAGTCGTGAACGTGTTGCTGGGGCTGCCGTCGCCCCAGTTGATGACGATGTTGGAGAGCAAGTCCGCGTCGGTCTCGGCGTTGAACGCGACCGAGACGGTCGGGGTCGCGGGCTCGTTCGAGGTGTTGTCCGCCGTGAGGCTGGTGATGCTCACCTCCGGCTTGTTGTCACGCACGAAGACCTCGACCGAGGCGGTCGAGGAGTCGCCCGCGTCGTCCGAGACTCCGAGGGAGATTGTGCGCGCGGAGCCCGCGGCGGGCACGTCGTCGTACTGACCGCCGCCGGTGACGTCGACGCCCGTGGCGCGGTCGGCCCAGGCGCTGGTGCCGGTCCTGTTCATCGCGCCGACGCCAGACCACATGAAGCTGAACGTGTCGTCCAGATCCTGCGCTGCGTCGTCGAAGCGGCCGTCGAGGTCGTAGGCGATGCCCTCGACGAGGGGGGTGCCGTTGGCGGGCGCGTCGATGGCGACCGTGGGCGCGAGGTTGTTGACGAGGACCGTGAAGGTCGTCGTCGGCGAGCACGGCGCGGCCGGCTGCATGCCGATGGGCGGCACGAAGCTCGACTCGCAGACGTACACGCTGACCTGACACTGACCGACCGCGTTGGTGCAGTCGTCGTCGTCGGCGTAGGTGTGCGTGGTGTCGGGGAACGGGCCGTTCGTCCCGATCGTCTGGGTGTCGGTGTTGCCGTCACCCCAGTCGATGAACATGGTGTAGTCGCTGTCGAGCGAGTCGGCGGGGTCGAAGACGCTGGCGACGAGCGTCGTGGTGCCTCCCTCGTCGACGTTCTCCGTGCTGAGCACGGCGGTCGAGAGCACCGGGATCGTGTTCGAGATCGTCACCTGGACGGCGGCCGAAGAGGAGGTGCTGTCCTCGTCGTCGCTGGTCGCGCGGACGAAGAACGAAGGCGAGGGCACGTCGGCGTCGACGAACCTGATCGCGCACGTGGTGTCGCTCGAGGTGCAGCCCGACTCGATGAGGTACGTGCCGGGCACGTCGGCCACTGGCGTGGTCGCCGTCGCGGCCGTCCCGCCGATGAACCAGGCGTAGCCGGCCGGATCGATCGGGTCGAACGTCTCGTCCTGCGCGCCCGAGATGGACGTGATCGAGAACGTCGCGATCTCGCTCTCCGAGATCGTGGAGTCGTCCACCGAGAAGCTGGTGATGTTGGGGTCGACGTCGACGATGTCGATGTAACGCGTCGTCGTCGCCGAGCCGCCGTCGTCATCGGAGACGGCGAGGATGATGTCGTACGGCTTGGTGACCGCGTCGTCGTCGTCGTCCCACCTGAACGAGGGCGTGAGGATCGTCGAGCCCGGAGGGAAGATCAGGTTCGGGTACGAGGCCTTCGTGATCTCGGCGGTGCCGGAGATGTTCTGGCCGGCGACCCCGAAGTTCCAGTCGATGGCGAGCTGGTCGATGCCAGGATCGCTCGCCTGACCCGCGAGCGGGTACAGCGTACCCTCCATAAGGGCAGTACGCGCCGCGGGGCTCACCGAGGCGATCGTGTTGTTGACGTTGAACGACAGGCCCGTGGGCGCGCCGTTGTTGATCGTCGTCTGGGTCGTCTGGGTCGTCGACGCGCCGTCCTTGTCCGTCACGGTGACGGAGAACGTGTAGAGGCCGTCGTCGAGGTAGATGCGCTCGAGCGTATCCGTCGCCACGCCGACAGACGTGCAGATCGGCGAACCTGCCGCGTTGGCGACGCAGTCGATCGTGACCGTCGTGTCGCCGAGCGTCTGGTCGACCGGGGTCCACGCGTACACGATGGACGCGATCTCATCTGTCCGAAGGCCCGGGTCGTCCACGCTCGCGGTGAACGTCCCGACCCGGCCCTCGAAGGCCGCGCCCGTTCGCGAGGGCGTGACCAGGGGCGCGAGGTTGTTGACCTTGATCGTCTTGGTCTGGGTCGTCGACTGGGAGCTCCCGGGGGGGTTCTCAGCCGTGATCTCGATGGTCCAGTCGTTGTTGTCCGCCGCCGGGCCGTTGTCCGGGTAGGCGTACGTGTAGGCCGCGCACGGGGACCCGACCGCGCTGGTCGAGTCGCAGACGACGAACTGCCCCGCGCTCGGGCACACGTCGCCGTTGACGTCCTCAACTCCGACGGTGAGCGTGTCGGTCGTGTTGGGGCTTCCGTCACCCCAGTCGATGATGATGTCGACGTCCAGATCGGCGTTGCTGTTCGTACACAGCGTACTGATCGTGACGCTACCGAGCTCACCCTCGTTGATGATGGGTGTGTCGACCGTCGCCGCGAGGCCTGCCGTCTGGGCAGCCTGTCGGGTCAGTGTGTTCACGCTACCGGGCTCGCTGTCGCTCTCGTCCACACAGCCCGTGAGTGCGGTGCACCCCAGGGCCGTGAGGCACGCAATACGCCGAGAGCGGCGCCATGCCTTTTGGAGCATAATCTCTGCTTCTGTCATACCGGAACCATCCTTGCGGGAGTGTGGGTGAGGAAAAATTCAGTAGCATCGAAAAGGGATGCTACACTCCCCACCAAATGGAATTTTCGTCCAATGGATCTGTACCGTATGGGCTATCTCATTACGTACTCGCATGCAACAGCATGTCGCGTGACCACGGGTCGTGGCGTCCATTAAGATCTTATGGTGATTGCGATTTTACCCCTCGCTCTCCCCGACTCGCTCCGCTCGTGCGCGGCGACGATCTCGTCGAGAGTGAAGGTGGAGTCGAGCACGGGCTTGATGGCCCCTTCATCGACGAGTTTCATGATCCTCGCGAGGATCTCTCCGTCGGGCTTTCGCGTCACCGGCCAGGCCCTCGCCCCCGATAGCCACGACCGCACGACCTGTCTCTTATACACATCTCCGAGCCCACGAGAC
>CAJXPN010000266.1 GCA_913058025.1 uncultured Myxococcales bacterium
ACGAGATTTCTGCCTGTCTCGTGGGCTCGGAGATGTGTATAAGAGACAGGGAGATCTCACCGCTGTCCCTCGAGGAGATCGACCGCGTGGTCGGCTGGGCGCGCGGCCGCGGCCTCGACGCCGTCGCCGTCTGCACGCTCCACTCCTACGTCGACCCGTCGCACGAGCGCGCGCTCGCGGCAGCGCTCCGCGGCGCGCTGCCCGACCTCTTCGTCACCGCGAGCCACGAGCTCGTGCGCCTGCCGCGTGAGTACGAGCGCGCGTCCACCGTCGCCGTGAACGCGTACGTCGGCCCCGTGATGTCACGCTACCTCGACCGGCTGCGCGAGCGGCTCGACGCGCGCCCGCTCGAGGTCTTCACCTCCGCTGGCGCGCGCGTGGGCGCGGACGTCGTGGCGCGGTCGCCCTCGCTCACGGTGCTCTCCGGCCCGGCAGGAGGCGTCGTTGGCGCGACCACCGTTGGCGCGCAGCTCGGGCGCTCGCGGCTGCTCACGTTCGACATGGGCGGGACCTCGACCGATGTCTCGTTGTGCGACGGCGCGCCGACCTTCGCGCGCGACTCCTCCATCGACGGCTTCGCGCTGCTCACGCCGTCTCTCGACATCCACACCGTCGGCGCGGGCGGCGGCTCGATCGCCTACCTCGACGCCGGCGGCGCGCTGCGCGTCGGGCCCCGCTCCGCGGGGTCCTCGCCGGGACCCGCGGCGTATGGCCTGGGTGGCGTCGAGCCGACCGTCACCGACGCCCACGTCGCGCTGGGCCGGCTGCGCCCCGATCGGTTCCTCGGCGGGGGCATCCAGCTCGACGTCGACGCCGCGCGTGCCGCGCTCTCGGGCCTCGCGGCGCGCATGGGCGGCGTCGACGTCGACGCGCTCGCGGCGGGCATCCTCGAGGTCGCCGACGCCGCGATGGTGCGCGCGCTCAAGGTCATCTCGATCGAGCGAGGCGTCGACCCCCGGGACCTCGCGCTCGTCTCCTTCGGCGGCGCCGGCGGCCTGCACGCCTGCCGCCTGGCCGCCGCGCTCGAGATGCGCGAGGTCATCGTCCCCGCGCACCCCGGCCTGCTCTCAGCCTACGGCATGCTCCACGCCCCGCGCGCGCGGACCTTCGAGCGCTCACGCTTCTTCACGCTCGACGACTCGGATCGCTGCCTCGACTCTCGGTGCGATCTCGCTGACGACCTCTTCAGAGAGGCCCACGCCGTGATGTCCGGTGGCCTCCCCTCGGACGCGCCGCCTCGCCTCGATCTCCAGCTCTTCGCCTCGCTCCGCTACCGCGGCCAGACCTTCACCCTCGAGCTCGAGGTCGATTGGGTCGACGCCCGCGAACCGGAGGATCCTCGCGCGCGCTTCCACGCGCACCACGCCCAGCTCTACGGCTGGAGGGACGAGGCGCGCGCCGTCGAGCTCGTCGGAGGGCGCGTCCTGGCGACCGACCTCGACGCCTCCCTCCCCGCTCCGACGCTGCGCGCCGACCCTGAGCCCCCGCGCGCCGACGTGCTCGCCTCCGTCGCGTTCGGCAGCGGGGAGCGCGCGTCCTCGCGTGTGATCTCACGTGACACCCTCGGTGAAGGAGACGCGCTCGAGGGTCCGTGCGTCATCACCGAGTACTCGGGCACCACGGTCGTCCCGCCAGGGTGGCGCGTCGAGGTCCGCCACGCCCACCTCCTCCTCACACGTGAGGTCTCGTCATGACCGCGCTCCACGCCATCGAGGTCGAGGTCGTCCGCCACCTCTTCTCCTCCATCGCCGAGGAGATGGGCGCCACGCTCATGCGCTCGGCCTTCTCACCCAACATCAAGGAGCGGCGCGACTACTCCTGCGCGATCTTCGACGCCGACGCGCGCATGATCGCCCAGGCCGCGCACATCCCCGTGCATCTGGGCTCCACGCCCATGTCCGTGCGCGCCGCGCTCGACGCCTTCCCAGACCTCGCCTCGGGCCAACACGTCCTGCTCAACGACCCGTTCGCCGGCGGCACGCACCTCCCCGACCTCACGCTCGTTACGCCCGTGCACGACGCCTCCGGCCAGCCGATCTTCTACGTCGCCAACCGCGCCCACCACTCCGACGTCGGCGGGATCTCACCGGGCAGCCTCCCGCTCTCGACCTCCATCGACGATGAGGGGATCCGCATCCCACCGACGCTGTGGAGCGAGGACCTCGAGCGCGAGATCATGGCCGCCAGCAGGACCCCCGACGAGCGCCGCGGCGACCTGCTCGCGCAGATCGCCGCGAACCAGCGCGGCGCCACGCGCCTGCGTGAGGCGTTCGCCGCGCGCGGCCCCTCACTCCTCACCGCGTCCTCCGAGCTCATGGGCTACGCCGAGCGCGTCATCCGAGAGGTCCTCTCGGGCGCGCCCGACGGGACCTGGTCCTTCGAGGACGCGCTCGACGGCGACGGCCACGACCCCCGCCACCTCCGCGTCCACTGCGTCGTCACGATCGAGGGCGCCGACCTCACCGTCGACCTCAGGGGCTGTGACGATCAGGTGCGCGGCCCGGTCAACGTCCCGCGCGCCGTCTCCGTCTCGGCCGCGCTCTACGCGCTGCGCTGCCTCGCCCCCGAAGGCGCGCCCTCCAACCACGGCATGATGCGCCCCCTCACGGTTCTCACCCGCGCCGGCTCGCTCGCCGACGCCGTCTACCCCGCGGCCGTCGCCGCCGGGAACGTCGAGACCAGCCAGCGCCTGACCGATTGCATCCTCGGCGCGCTCGCGCAGGCGCTCCCCGACCGCATCCCCGCGGCGTCCTGCGGCTCGATGAACAACGTCCTCATCGGCGGCGAGGACCACCGGCCGGGGCGCGCGGGCGAGCCGTTCACCTACTACGAGACGATCGCCGGCGGCGCGGGCGCGGCCCGAGGCGTCCACGGCGCCTCCGGCGCCCACACCCACATGACGAACACGTTGAACACCCCCGCGGAGGAGCTCGAGCGGGCGTATCCGTTCCGCCTGGAGCGCTATGCGATCCGAGAAGGGTCGGGTGGGGCAGGGCGCTGGCGCGGAGGAGACGGCGTCGTGCGCGCCTACGCGTTCGACGCTCCCGCCACGGTCACGCTGATGACCGAGCGTCGCGCGCTCGCGCCGTGGGGCCTCGCCGGCGGCTCGCCCGGAGCGATGGGGAGGAACCTGCTCGTGCGCGACGGCGTCGAACGCGTCCTCCCCGCGAAGTGCACCGTGGAGGTGCGGGCAGGCGACGTCGTGGTCGTCGAGACACCAGGCGGGGGTGGATGGGGCGCTCCTGCCACGTGAGGGTCTCTCACCATGTGAGTCGCGCGTAACCATACCGGAGATCGTGGTCGATGAACGACGCGTGCTCGCCCAGATCGAGCCCGCGGAGTCGGCGACCTCGCGGAGCGCCGCCTCGTCGTGATGGTAGACTCCTCTCACGTCCATGCCGAACCAGGACCTCACCCACGGCACCCGCTCCTCGGGTGAGATGTCTTGTTGGCTCGCCATGAGCATATCGAGGCGCTCGACCTGGGGTGCCAGCGCGATCGCCTCGAGCGCGGCCGCACTCTTCGAGAGCGCGATCACGTCCTCGTCGGAGATGCCGCACGGGTCCAGCGCGAGCGCTCCTGTCGTCAGAAGGGCCTGGATGTCCTGATCCCGTAGGTCCTGCTCGGACAGATCCAGCGCGAAACATGGCATGGGCCACAGCGGGCCGAGCTCGGTGATGAGCGCGACCTCTTTGAAGCTGTTCGCGCGTCGCAACCCGTCGAAGGTCCGCTCACGCGAGCGAATCGCCTCCTCGATGTTGGGGCGCCAGTCCGCGTCGTACGCCCTGGGGTCGTCCGCAGCGTCAGCCCCCGAGATGGCGAAGGTGGCGATGCCTTGGCCATCGTTCGTTCTCCTTCGTGTGTTCGGAATCATGAAGAGGAGGGTTCAGAACTTGATGTGCACGCTCGCCGAGCCCGGCCCGACGCGCAGCGTCGCGTCGGCCTCGTCGTCCTTGTTCGCGTTGAACCCCACCAGCGCGATCCCCGCGCCCGTGAAGAGCGTCGCCGTGCCCACGACCACGGTGACCAGCCCCACTCGCTGCGTGATGTTGCCTGAAGAGATGAGATCCACGCGGCGTTGTTCGAACCGATCGTTGAGCTGCCCCTGCCCAAGATCTCGGGCCTCATTGAGGTCTTGCTGTCCCCACAACGCCAACCCCACTCCTGCCGCGATGATGGGCACGGACACCCCCATCGTCATGACCCCCGTGCGTTGGAGCTCGAGCGCGTTCGCGTCGAAGGTCGAGTCCGTCGACACCAACCTCGCAGAGATCGTCGTCTTCTGGCCGTCTCGCACGGCCACCCGCTGGATGCGTGTGTAGTACCCACGCTTCTCGAACACCAACGTGTAGTCACCAGGCGCGACCACGAACGACATCGGCGTCGCCCCCAGGCTCTCCCGGTGTCCGTCCTCGAGCTGCATGTAGACGTACGTCTTGGTCGGGTCGCCGCGCAGCGTGATCTTGGCGCCGCGGTCGTCGATCTCGCGCTCGAGGTCCTTGAGGCGTTCTGCGATCTTGCGACGGCCGTCGCTGTCGCTCTTCTCGTGGCGCAGGTACCGCCGGTAGTAGGAGCGCGCCGTCGACCACAGGCCGAGCTCGTCCATCGTCCTGCCGATCGCGCCCTCGAGCAGCGCCTCCTTCGAGCTCGACGCCGCGAACGCCGATCGATAGAAGCCCAGCGCCCTCCCGTAATCTTTCTCCCTGAAGCAGGCCACGCCCAGAAGCGTGAGCTCCTCGGCGTCCCGCTTGGCCTCGGGCACGACGGCGTCGTCACAGCGCGCCTCCTGCGCGCTCGCGTCCCCACCTCCCCATATCGAGAGCGTGACGATCACCACCGAAATCAAACGTCTCATGGTCCTCGCCGTCTCACCTTCGCATCCTCATCAACGACACCTTCGCGCGCCTCATGCCCCTTTGTCAAAGCGACCCATGACCGTGGGCGTTGATGGCCCGGCGGCGTGAGCCTATACTCGAAACAGGGCTCGCTCCGAGTGGCCCTTGATTCGTGTCCGGTTCGAACCTTGTGTCTGTAGAAACTGTTTGGAACTTCAACCACATACGAAGACCAAGGCGCCTCGGGGGGAGCCGCGGGACAAGACCTGCTGGAAGTGTGGCAAGTCCCTCGTCACGTCCATTGAGTTCTGCCCGGATGACGGCGCGAGGCTCATCGACGTCGTCATCGGAGAGGGTCACGACCCCTTCATCGGCCACACCATCGCCGAGCGCTACGCCGTACGCGCCAAGCTCGGCGAGGGCGGAATGGGTACCGTCTACGCCGCCCACGAACTCGACACGGGCCGCGACGTCGCCTTGAAGATCCTCAAGGACGACTTCCTGCGCGACGAGGGCATAAGGCGCCGCTTCATGCACGAGGCGCGCATCCTCTCCGAGATCGAGCACCCCAACGCCGTGGGACTCGACGACTTCGGCCAGCTCCCCTCTGGCGGCTTCTTCATGGTCATGGAGCTCCTCCAGGGAGAGAGCCTCGCCGAGCGCCTCACCTACAGCTTCCTGACCTACCGGGACATCTTCCACTACATCCCCATCATCTGCGACGTCCTCGACGAGGCACACGCCCGCGGCGTCATCCACCGCGACCTCAAGCCCGAGAATATCTACATCTCGGTCAACGAGAGCGGCGAAGAGGTCCCCAAACTCATCGACTTCGGCGTCGCCAAGGACCTCGCGCGCAAGACGGTGACCCGCGCCGGCACCCTCTGGGGTACCCCCGCGTACATGTCCCCGGAGCAGGCGCGCGGCGACGAGATCGACGGCCAGGCCGACGTCTACGCCATCGGCATCATCCTCTACGAGCTCATCTGCGGTCACCTCCCCTTCAACGCGACCACGCAGATGGGCTACGCGGTCCGTCACATGCACGCGCCCGCGCGCTCCATGCTGACCGTCCCCGGGCTGACCTCTCCTCCTCGAGCCCTCGACGACTTCATCCTCTCGATGCTCTCCAAGGAGACCACCGATCGGCCCAGCTCCATGGCGCTGGTCGTCCAGGCGCTGCGGGACTTCTCCTATCAGCTCGACGACCTCTCGCTGCTCGACACCATCCCCGCTCAGGAGGTCGACCCGGCCTCACTCAAGGCGTGGTTCTCCCAGGGCGACGACTTCCCGGGCGCCTCCTCCGAGATGCCCGCCGTCTCCTCGCGCTCCACGCCCGCTGGCGTCCCGCACACCCCGACCCAGCCGGTCGCCCTCAGCGAGGACCTCCTCCCTGGTCCCCCGCCCATCGAACACCTCCAGCCCATCGAGCACGCCGCGTCGAAGCGCGTGATCCTCGCGGTCGCCGCCGTCGTGATCCTCCTCATGGTCGGCGGCGTGCTCGCGTTCAGCTTCTCCAGAGACCCCATCGAGCTCGTCGCGACCTCTCAGGGCTGTCTCTTATACACATCTCCGAGCCCACGAGACAGGCAGAAATCTCGT
>CAJXPN010000267.1 GCA_913058025.1 uncultured Myxococcales bacterium
CTCCCGGACCGCCCAGGCGGCCCAAACCGCCCATCATCTTCTCGACCTCGTTCCCGTGTGGGCCATCGAGCACCCGGCCCTCCAGCGTGAGCGTCCACCACACGCGCCGCATCCCCCGCTGCGCCGTCCTCTTCGACCCCGAGAACGCGATCTCGACGAGCCCCTCCGTGCGCACCTTCACCCTCTCCAACACGCTCCTCCTGCGTCCTTCACATCGACACACCGCGACCCACCGGAGGTGGACGCGGCCCCGCTACTTCTCCCCGGCCGCCTTCTTACCCTTGACCTGGGCCGTGCACATGAACTCGCCCACGCTGAGGCCTCTCTCGTCCATCGCCACGAGCCCAGGGGCCGAACCCTCCACGCCGATCCTCGCGCCTGCCTTGTTCTCCAACATCATGAAGGTCCCACGTGAACGGGAGATCACGAACACGAACGCGCGCTGACCCGTCGCGCGCCTGGCGTCCTCGCAGGGGATGAAGACCAACGTCCCCTTGGATTCGATCGCCCGTGACATGAACCCGTTGGCGACCCACGGCTCGTCACCCCACGCCGCCGTCTGACGGACGAGGAACACCCCCACCGCCTCACCGACAGAAGGTTGCACGAACTGGAGGTTCACCTCGGCGCAGGGCTCCCCCTTCACGCACGGCCTCGTGGAGTGCACGAACGACCCGGCCCCTGCGTGGAACGGACCGGTCACGTACGACGTCCTGAGCTTCACCTCGTCGAGGAGTCGGACCACCTTCGCCTCGGCGGCGTCGGTGGACTTCGAACCCTCGGCGCACACCGACTGGCCTCCCGCCACGATCTCGTTGTCCGTCGAGCTGCTCCCGTTCACGTGGAGGCTCGCCCACGGGCGCGAGCCTCCCATGATCGCAGGGTCTCGACCGTCCAAACCCAGCGACAGGCCGAAGAGCTCGTGCGCCTCCTTCGCGCCCTGGCAAAGCGAGAACGACAGCCCTCGCTCGCCCGCGGACCAGCGCCCGGCCGCCTCCATCCTCGTGGCGGGCTTCACGCCTCGATCCGATGAGAGCTCGAGCGCGTAGCTCGCCGCCCCGTCCGCGCGGAGCTCCACGTGCACGCGAAAGCACGACGCACCCCTCGGGCAGCGGTCCGAGCGGATCGCCGCGTTCACCCACCCCGTCGACCACACGCCATTCCCCACCAGGGCGGCCTCGAGGACCTCGGAGGGCGCGCGCGTCTTCGACCGAGGGACGCAGATCACCACGGCGCCTGCGTTGTAGGTC
The DNA here is from genome assembly GCA_913058025.1 of uncultured Myxococcales bacterium. Taxonomy (GTDB): domain Bacteria; phylum Myxococcota_A; class Bradymonadia; order Bradymonadales; family Bradymonadaceae; genus CAJXPN01. The sequence continues at coordinate 1,251 of CAJXPN010000267.1, forward strand.
TCGCACACCTCACCCGCTCCACACGAGGCGCCCCCCTCACAGCTCGCGTAGCACCCGCGCGGCTTGCCAGGCGGCGTCGTCGCGACCTGACCCGCGGCGCACTCCGGGGCCTGCGCGGACGCGTCTCCCGGCGACCACGCCACCATCGAAACCACACACAGCAACACCAACAGCCCACGCACCAGCTCGTCCCTCATCACCCCGACCTCCTCGTGTGCCCCGCATGGAGCGTTCGCGTGACCCGGATCCGCGACCCACCGGAGGTGGAGCGGACGACCGGGCGCCCTCGAGGAGGTTGTCGGACGAACACGTCAGGCTGTTGCGTCAAGACATCGAGGACTCACCACCTCGGCATGTCGAGCCCGACCTCGTCGCCCTTCTCGACCGTCACGTCGGGCGTCGACAGGCCGAACTTCTTGATCTGGAAGTTCTGGCCGTCTCCATCGCTCGTGAAGAGCGCCACGTCGAGCTTCGGGCCACCGTCGAGGGACGTCTCGAAGCGAATCTGACCGACCGTTAGCCTGCTCCCGAACACCTTGTAGGCCGCCGACTCGAGCGGGCTCGTGAACGTCACGGGTTCGCCCTCTGTCGGCGCCCACGTCACGGTCACTGCGCCCTTGAAGACCATCGACGTCTCGAACGTGTCCGCGCACGCCGACGCCCCGACCACGAACTCCTCCTCGTAGTGCCCACACGCCGCGGCGGTCTGCACGAACGAGGGCGCCCGCGACGCGCTCTTTGAGGCGCCCGCGGCGTCAAGGCCGTCGATCTTCAGGTCGAGCGTGAAGACGCCGTCCTCCGTCTCCATCGTGTGGGTGCGCGCGGCCTCCGCGAGCTCGGAGAGCATCTCGGCGCGCGTGAAGTTCACCGACTTCTTCTGATCACACGACGTGACCCACAGCGGGTTGATCACGAACGCCACCGCCGCGAACGACGACATCGTCGACACCTTGAACAAACGCTTCATACCTTCGAACTCCTCCCTCGAATGGAACGAAAACCAGCACACACTCAACCGAAACAACACGAACCTGGTCTTCTCTTCCGGCTCACTGTCTCTGCGTGAGCGCCGACACCACGACCCACGCCATCCCTCTCGACTTTCTCATGTTTCCTACCCTCATCTTGGTTCGGGTCACACGGCCACGATGTTACAGTCTCGCGCACATCAGCAACAGTACGCGCTCGCCCCAACAGGTGAGTCACATCATCCTTCTATGAGGGAGCTCTGCCCATGGATCACGAGACACGCACGACCGAAGCTCGCCGCTTCTTCCTCCAGCAGTTCGTCGGCTTCAGCATGATCCCCGAGGACCACGTCCAGGAGATCTACGCCAAGGCGCTGCTCATCTGCGCGAAGGGTGACGGCGTCCTCCATGACGACGAGCGCGCATGGGTCCGTGGATACTTCGCCTCCACCGGCGCGCCCGACCACGTCCTCGCGCTCATCGAAACCTACCAGGGCGACGACGACATCAACGACGTCCTCGCGCTCGACGAACGCACCGCCAGGATGGCCGCGCGCAACATCGTCTTCGACGCCCTGCGCGTCTGCGCCGCCGACGACGAACTCTCCAGCCGGGAGCGGGACACCATCTTCGGCGTCGGCGTGAAGATGGGCCTGACGCACCGCGAGGTCGAGCAGGTCGAGGCCGCATACCGCGTCTACACCGCCGCGCTCGAGAACAAGATGACCGTCCTCTTCCCCCACGAAGCCCCGCCGTTCTGAGCCACGCGTCATCACCCACAGTCGTCTCGAGCCATGGCCCATGTCGAGGAAACGCCACATGGGCCACGTCGCCCTCGCCTGAGAGGAGCTCGGCGCACCCGTTGCATCGAGGTCGCGAAACGGGCAGTCTGTAGGCCCCTCAATAGAGGATGGCCCGACACGACATGATGCACCCACGACACATCGCCGCGCTCCTCCTGCTCGCCGCGCTGCTGAGCGCCTGCGAGTCCGACACTCGGCCCATCGTCATACCGACCGCCGGGCCTCTGCCTGTCCCCGGCGACGACGCCGGCGTCGTCGCGGAAGAACCCGACGCCTCTACGGTTCAACCCCAGTCCACCACGCTGTGTACGCCCGGCGAGCGCTCCTGCCTCTCCGAGAACAGCCCGCTCTACTCAGAGTGCGCCGCCGACGGCTCACGCTACGTCGGCCTCTCCTGCCCCGCGTCCACCATCTGCGACGAAGGCGTCTGCGTCCCCTTCAACTGCGTCCCTGGGCGCTCCGTGTGCGTCGGCGTCGACGCCTCCGCCACGTGCGACCCCACCGGCCGCGGCGTCCAGGACCTCGCGCCCTGCGGCAGCGGACTCGTCTGTCGCGGCGGCTCCTGCATCGACCTGTGCGCCGAGGCCGCAGACGACTCCTCCTACATCGGCTGCGAGTACACCGCCGTCGAGCTCTTCAACGTCTACCGCGACGAGGTCGGGCAGACCGAGAAGTCCCCCTACGCCATCGTCGTCGCGAACCCTCAGCAGTTCTCCGACGCACGCGTGGGCGTCACCGACTCCAAAGGTCGCTTCGCGCGGCTGCTCTCGTCCGTCGACGTCACGCCACGCGACGACTACGACTTCGGCCGCACCATCACCGTCCGCTCCGAGCTGTTCACACCAGCCGGCACCTTCCGGACACCCACCACGTCGGCCTCGCTCGACGTCCCGCCCGAGTCCGCCGCGGTCCTCCTCATCGACCCCGACATCAGCGGACAGGGGCCCTTCACCATCACCTCGTCCATCCCCGTAGTCGCCTACCAATACAGCCCCTACTGCTGCAACTTCACCGCCAGCAACGACGCCTCGCTCCTGCTCCCCAAGGCCACGCACGGCACGGTCTACCGCGCGCTCTCCTACCCCACCATGCAGTTCGAGGGCGGCGCGCGCACCTCGCCCTACGTCTACGTCGTCGCGCACGAGGACGGCACCTCGGTCACCATCGACTCGCCCGAGCTGCTCGTGATCACCTCGCCGACCTCCGCCGGCACGGGCTCGGCCCTCTCACCCGCACGCTTGAACCACGTCGTCGAACTCGACGCCGGAGAGGTCGTCGCCTTCGCCACCGACCCCGACCTCGAGGGGGGCGACCTCTCCGGCGCGTTGATAACCTCCAGCGCCCCCGTCGCCGCGTTCGCAGGCCACCCCTGCACGTTCATCCCCCAGGACCGCTGGGCCTGCGACCACCTCGAGGAGCAGCTCCTCCCCGCCGAAGCGCTCGGCTCGCGCTACGTCCTCCAGCCCGTCCACTCGCGTAACAACCAGTCCTACTCCGAAGAGATCATCTACTGGCGCGTCGTCGCGCACGAAGACGCCATCATCACCATCTCTCCTCCCTTCGACTCGCTCGAGGCCACCGCCCCATCCACCTCCGCCTCGCGCGACTGTCGAGAGGGCGCCCAGAACGGCGACACCTTCACGCTGCGCGCAGGTGAGACCTGTGAGTTCGGCTCCAGGCGCGTCGCCATCCTCGACGCCGACGCCCCGCTCCTCGTCGGCGGGTTCATCTCCGGGCACCAGTCCACCGGCGTCCGGCGCTTCGGCACGCAGGCTGGCGACCCCGCCTTCTTCATCAACCCGCCGCTGTCTCAGACCCGCAGCGACTACTCCTTCGTCACCTCGCCCACCTTCAAGCGCACCTACGTCTCCGTCGTGGCCCCCAACAGCGCGCGCATCTCACTCGATGGCTCCTTCGTCTCCGCGCGAGAGCGCCTCGAGGCGCAGGCCTTCACGCTCGACGGCGAGGACTGGTCCTACTTCTCGCTCGCCCTCGACCCGGGCTTCCACCGCATGAGCGGCGACCGCGCCTTCGGCGTCATCGTCCACGCGTACGACGACTACGTCTCCTATGCCTTCCCCGGTGGCCTCGACCTGACCCCGAACCCCAAGGAGCGCTGACACATGCCTCGCGCCCTCCTCACACTCGCGCTCGCGCTCTCCTTCTCGCTCCTCCCACGCGCCTCCTCCGCACAGTCCGACGACGAGATCCTCCTCATCCTCCACGGCGGCGTCCTCGGCCCCGAGCGGCTCGACCTCTCGGGCGACTCCGTCGTGGAGCGCGGCCAGATCACGCTCCTCGACCAGCCCGCCCTCATCCAGGACCTCATCGCCCTGCCCGACGGCTCCATCCTCATCGCTGGCCCCTCGAACACGAGCGTCTCCCTCTCGCCGCCCTCCAGGCAGAGCCTCGACACGCTCTACACCTCCGCGACCTCGTTCTCGCTCATCCAGACCGCCACCGGCGCCGCCTTCGGCTCCGGCGGCGGCCTCGCTCGCGCCTTCATCGGTGACGCGCGCCTCGGATCGGCGCAGCTCCTCGACCTGAACACCGACGAGATCGTCTGGAGCACGAGCCTCGGAATCCCGGGCTCGGGCGCAGACATCGTGCGCCTCGTCACCATGCCCGGCCTGCGCCTCGCCGCCGCCATGAACTGGGCCGGCGTCGGCGTCCAGGGCGTCGACGTCCTCCCCACGCCGGGCTCCTCGGCCACGCGCATACGCTTCGCGAGCGCCGAGCACGAAGGGCAGCCCACAGACACCACCATCATCAATGAAATAGACACCTTACGAGACCTCGCAGCGCTCGACGAGGACACCCTCCTCCTCACCACGAAGACCTCGCTGCTCGCCGTCTCCATCTCGAGCCGCGCCGTCGTCTGGCGCGTCGACCTCGGCGACGACTCCGTCGGTGAGCCCCTCACCGGCGAGCTCGCCTCGGCGCGACCGCTCGCCTCCGGCCTCATCGCCGCCGCGACCTTCCAGCCCGGCGTCTGGACACAGCCTCACCCCTCACACCGCGTCCACTGGATCTCCATCGCCTCCGGCGCCCCCGTCGTCGTCGCGAGGTCCACCCCGCTCCAGCGCGCGCCGCGCCGCATCGCCGCCGCCGCGAGCACCGGCGGCACCGGCACCCTCGGCTACACCGCGGGCCAGACCTCGGGCTCACCCGGCGAGCTCGAAGACCTCGAGCTCGTCACCGTGATCACGATCGAACCGGACTCCGCGCGCGTCGGCGACACGCTCACGTCCCGCGTCTCCCTGCGCAATCCGTCCGAGCTCTCCGTCCCCTTCGGCGCCCTCCAGATCCGCGCCACACCAGGCCGAACCTGCATCTCCGCCTCCGACGACGACCTCGTCATCGCACCTGTCTCTTATACACATCTGACGCTGCCGACGATCTACTCTGTGTAGA
>CAJXPN010000268.1 GCA_913058025.1 uncultured Myxococcales bacterium
CGGCAGCGTCAGATGTGTATAAGAGACAGCCTGATCATCCCGCACGAGCTCTCGATCCCGGGGATCATCCTGGGGATCGTGACGGGGTTCGCGTTGGACGCGGTGATCCCGCCCGAGATGATGGTGGACATGTGGCCACCGATGACGCCGTTCATGAGCATCACGGGCGCGCTGGTCGGCGGGCTGAGCGTGATCGCGATCTTCGTGTTCTACATGGCGGTGCGGGGGATCCCGGCGATGGGCGGCGGAGACGTGACGTTGATGGCGCTCGTGGGCGCCTGGCTCGGGTGGCCCGCAGTGTTGTTCGTGTTCTTCGCGGCGTCGATTCAGGGGTTGATCGCGTACGGCTTCGCGACCGCGTTCGGCGTGGAGGGGTTCGTGCGTGACGCCCAGGACATCTTCGACGAGATGGACGAAGAGGAAGAGGAGATCAAGCGCGTCCACGCGAAGAAGAAGGAGGCGGAGCCCGGCGATGACGAGCCCGCGGACGAGGCGCCCACGGACGAGGCTGAACCAGGGGAGCCAGAGGACGCCGAAGCCTCCGAGTCTGCCGAAGACGAGCCTGAGCAAGAGGCGCCACAGACGGTCACGGGCGAGGACGCTGACGAGGACGCTGACGGGGGCGCTGACGAGGGTGATGCGGTCGCCGAGGCGGCTTCGGACGCTTCGGAGGACGAGGTCGAGGAGCCCGAGGGCGCCGAAGGGGAGGGCGCCACAGAGGATGCTGCCGAGGACGTCTACGAAGACGCGGCCGATGAGGTTGCCGAGGGCGCTGAAGGGGGCGCTGAAGGGGGCGTGGGCGTGGAGCTCGTGATCGAGGACGATGAGGGCCCCGCGGCGATCCCGTTCGGCCCGTTCATAGTGTTGGCCGCGCTCGAGCACTTCTTCCTGGGCGGCCTGCTCGGGCCTCAATACTCGATGTTGGTCTTCTACCTGGATTACCTGTGAGCCCGAGCGAGAGGCGGTCGTTCCCTGGAGGGTTGAGGGCGCAGCTGCTGATCTCGTTGGTGCTTCTGTTGTGTGGGGTGTTGGCGCTCATCTCGGTGGCGAACGTGCACCTGATGAAGAGCGCGCTGCGTGAGCAGACCTCGGAGCACGCGCTGGTGATGGCGAACACGCTCTCGTCGGTGGACGCATCGCAGGGCGCGCTCGAGGACTTCATGTGGCGCAGCGGCGCGGTCCTCGTGGCGCGCCGCGCCGAGGGCCGCTGGTTCGTCGCGACGATCGACCGCGAGCGCTTCGAGCGCGCGCTGGAGGCGTTCGAGCGCGAGGCGGGCGACGCGATGGCGAGCGTGGTCGAGGTGGACGGGGCGGAGTACGTGGCGGCGAAGGCGGCGGGGCCTCGCGGCGCGGCGCTGGTGGTGATGGGGCTCGAGCCCGCCAGCGAGCGGCTGGACACGGCACGTGAGCGGATGTGGGTGTACGTGGTGATCAACGCGATCTTCGTGATCGCGCTCGGGTACGGGCTGTTCACGTACATGATCGTGCGCCCGATCCGGGCGATCGGCGTGGCGACCGACCGCGCGGCGCAAGGGGATCTGGCGAGCCAGATCTCGAGGACGCCGCGCAACGAGATCGGCCAGGTCGCCGCGAGCTTCAACATCATGCTCGAGCGGCTGGACGCGCAGCGCGACGCGCTCGAGCGCCGCCTCGTGGAGCTCACGGAGGCGAACGCCGAGCTGGAGAAGGCCCAGGACAGGCTGCTGCGTTCGGAGCGCCTCGCCTCGGTCGGGCACCTCGCCGCGGGGGTCGCCCACGAGGTGGGCAACCCGCTGGCGGCGGTGTCGGGTTACGTGGAGATGCTCGAGGACGACGACCTCACGGCCCAGGAGCGCGGTGAGATGACGCGGATGGCCAGCCGCCAGCTCGATCGAATCCAGACGATCGTGCGTGAGCTGCTCGACTTCAGCCGGGAGGACGCCGGTGAGGAGGCCTCGGCGTTGGACCTCACGGCGTGCGCTCGGGAGGCGATGCACCTCGCGGGCGCGGCGCGGCTGTCACGCCGCGTGGAGATCCTCGACGAGCTTCCCGCGGAGCTCCCGAGCGCGCTCGCGGTGCCTACCCGCGTGGTGCAGGTGCTCGTGAACCTGCTCCTGAACGCGGTGGACGCGCTCGATGGCGCGGGCGATGTGGAGAGGCCGCGCGTGCGCGTGGAGGCCTCGGAGGAGGACTCCTGGGTGGTGATCGTGATCGAGGACAACGGCCCAGGCGTGCCCGAGGAGCTGCGCCGGGCGATCTTCGACCCGTTCTTCACGACCAAGGCGCCTGGAGAGGGCACCGGGCTTGGGCTGTCGATCTGCGCGCGGATCATGGAGGGGCAGTCCGGGAGCCTTGAGCTCGCGCCGTCGGAGCCGGGGCGCGGGGCGAGGTTCGAGGTCAGGCTGCCGCGCGCGTGAGCGCCAGGGTCACTTTGGCGCGTCTGCGGGTGGGGTCCAGGGCTTCTCTCCCTCGTCGGCGGCGCCGCAAGGGTGGAGGGAGCCGCGGTCGGAGTGCCAGACGCGGAAGTTGGCGAAGTCGTCGTAGATGACGACGATCGCGGCGTCGAGGCGCTTCTTCGGGGTCCTCGCGTCGACCTTCGCCTTCACGATGGGCTTGCCGTCGGCGTCGAACTCGACCTCGAACGTGCCCTCCTCGGGCTCGAGCCTGGCGAGGCGCTCCTCGCCGAGCTCGGAGACGAGGCGGAGCTCGTTGTCGATGTGGGCGAACCAGGTGTCGAGCTCCTTGCGGGACTCCTCGTAGCGCATGGTGGCGTCGGCGCTGGCCGACTTCTGCGTGGAGATCGTGCCGCGGAGCTCCTTGATGGCGAGCAGTGACTTTCGGATCGAGGCGGGGTCGTCGGAGAGGATCCCCTCCTCGAGGTCGGGCTCGGTGCGTCGGAAGTCCTGACCGATCTCGGTGACGGAGTCGATGAAGGCGCGGCACTGGGGGTCGTTGGTGGCCGCGAGCGTCTCGGCTTCGCCCTCGATGATGGTGTCCTCGAGCTGGGGGCCCTGGCCGCCGCTGACGGTCCACATGATGACGAGCAGGACGGCCGAGCCCACGAGCGCGCCGCCGATGGCGAGCAGACCACGGCGTTTGCGATCTGACTCGGCCTGGAGCATGAGCTCTGTCTCATCGGTGGTCGACTGGGCGTCGTTCTGGCTCATCGGGGTGCTCCGTGTGTGGGCTGGGGGCGGTCTTGAGGTGGTTCTGCGTGTCGGCCGGCCGGGAGGCCGCTGGGGCTCAATGGGCTTGGCGCCCAAGGGATTGGTTGTCAATCCCCGACACGGCGTGCTATTGGAGCGCGCCGCGCACCGAAGTCGTGTCTCTGTGTAGAGACGACTGAGCGCGAGGAAAAGTTCCCAACCACGTACGCGACGTCGGCGCTCGGCGTCACGACGCGCCCGCAGACCTTGGAGCAGGACGCGTGGATACGTCAACGTTCCTGAAGAATCATCTCGAGGCCTCCGAAGAGGAGCTCCCGAGGCTCATCGACATGGCCGCCGCGTCGCTCTCGGAGGGAACCGACATTCCCCCCGGCGCGAACACGGAGGAGCTGCTGTGGCGCTACCTGCGCTACCCGTACTACCTCGGGCTCTTCGCCCGTCGGGTGGTCGCAGCGCATGGGATCTCTCCTCACGTGAAGGAGAAGCTCTGCCATGCCGTGTTGCAGATCAACATGCACCTGGAGCAGGGGCAGGAGCCAGGCCCTGGCTTGTTCTCTTTGACCTCATGGCTCGCGCAGAACAACGCGCTCAAGCGTGACGATTATCTGGGCTTGAGGCGAGGTCTGATCTGGCTTCCCCGGCTCACGAGCTCGTACACCGAGGAGCTCGACGTGGTCCTGCCGGCCTGTGAGGGCATCTTCCGCGACGCCCAGGTGCGTCGGGACGAGGCGATCGAGCTGGTGCTGATGATCCTGACCGCCAAGGAGGCCATCGGTGCCCAGGGGCGCGAGATCTTCGACCACCTCATGAGCCTGACGACGCTGAACAAGTCGCTCAAGCGCGAGGTGTGTCAGATCGTGGTCTCGGACGCGATCCCGTTCCCCCGCGGCAACTACGAGCACCCGATCGAGACGGGGGATCAGGAGCAGGACCGCCTGTCGATCCGCTTCTTGCCGGGCAACGTGCGTCGCCGCGCGGTGGTGTGGCTCGCGCGTCTCGGACGAGATCCGGACGACCTGCTCAAGCGCCTGCTCAAGCCGAACACGGTCAGGGGCTTCGGCGGAGATCAGGTCGCCAGCGGCGCCCTCGATCTTCTCGACGAGCAGTGGGAGGAGATCGGAGACGAGAACCGCCTCAGCCTGCTGCGTCGCGCCGCGGATCTGCCGGACACGGCCGTGCGTCGCCGCGCCTACATCCTGGGCGAGAAGTACCTCGGCCTGGACTTCCTGCGCCAGGCCGCCGACGACAAGGCGAAGTCTCTGCGCGAGTGGGCCAAGGAGCGCCTCGAGCGCCGCGAGGCCGGAGAGATCCCGACGCCCGACCAGCTCCGAGACGAGCTGGCCGAGGATCTCGAGGAAGACGACGAGTGAGTCGGCCCGAGGCTGCCCTGCGTGTGCGTGCCGACAGGCGCACGCAGGGAGCCTACGAGGCCGTCCTCGACGCGATCGTTCGTGTGTCAGAGGGGATCGAAGGGGTGCGCGCCGAGCTCGGCGGGCGCGAGGCCTTCGACTCTGCGCCCGACGAGGGCGCGTTTCGCGACTTCGTGGAGGTGGGGGTCCTGCGCCACGCCGCGCTCGAGCCGCTCGACTACGCCGCGGAGTGGCTCATCGACGAGCTCGACTGGATGGTCGACGTGGGCCGCCCTGCGTTCTGAGGGTGCGGGCATCGTGCGGTTTGCGGCGCGACCCAAAATTGAGCACACTTCGCCTGCGCCTCATGCGCGCTCGCTCCATCACGTCGAGGTCGGACCGTGTCCCATTTGCGCTCCATTCTATTCGTCTCGCTCTTCGCGTTCACCGCGCTCGGTTGTGGGAACTGCAACAACGAGCAGCTCGTCCCGCCGGCGCCTCCTGGTAAGGACGTCGGCGCCGACGCGTCCGACGCGACCTCGGACGCGTCGGAGGTCGTGTGCACGCCTGGTGAGTTCCTGGGGTGCCGCGGTGAGAACACGCCGGCGACCAACGTCTGCAACCCGCAGGGGACCGGCCCCACGGCGAGCTCGTGTGAGGGTGTGGCGGTGTGCCGTGAGGGCGCGTGTGAGCCCGTGAGCTGCATCCCGAGCCAGCGCCGATGCCTGGGCTCGGGCGCGGAGGGCAAGCCGCAGGTGTGCGCCGAGGACGGCTCCGGCTTCGAGGACGGCGAGGCGTGTGAGCCCGGGTTCCTGTGCGAGGAGGGCTCGTGCCTGAACCGCTGCGAGATCGCCGAGCGAACGGGGAGCTACATCGGGTGTGAGTACTGGGCGGTCGAGCTCGACAACCACCTGCTCTACATCAACAACGACCAGGTGGTGCTGACGCCCGAGCAGATGCCCCCGTTCGCGGTCGTGTTGGCGAACACGTCCGAGACCTACGACGCCCAGATCACGGTGTTTTCGGCAGACGGTGAGATCGCGGAGGCAGACGGCTCTCGGCTGGCGCGCGACAAGGCGCCTCAGCCCGGCGTCGACTTCGTGACGGTGTACTCCGAGGTCGTGGGGCCCGACGGCGAGCGCGTCGGCGACGTGATCGACGGCCCCGTGGATGGTCTGACGCTGCCGCGCGGCTCGATCATGACGCTGATCCTGCCGCACAGGCGGATGCCGTTCAGCCAGACGTCGGTGACGCCAGCGGCGTTCAAGGTGACGTCGACCCAGCCCGTGGTCGCGTACCAGTTCAACCCGCTGTGCTGTAACTACAACACGACCAACGACGCCTCGTTGTTGTTGCCCAAGGGGGCGCTGACCGAGAACTACATGCACCTGGGCTACGCGGTGTTCGCGGGGAACGCGGACGCGCGCCTGCCGCAACCGTGGAGCGCGACGGTGACGGTGCTCGCGACCGAGCCCGACACGAACGTGACAGTGCAGCTCCCGCCGCCCAAGGGCGCCGGGCGCCCGTACTCCGACATCATCTACCCGGCGGGCGCGCGCGTCGTGGGTCCTGACGAGTCGGGCAAGATGACCGTGACGCTCCAGCCTTTCGAGGCGCTCAACGTCGCGGGCACGGGCAAGGCGCCCGTGGAGGACCTGACGGGCACGCGGGTGACCGCGTCCAAGCCCGTGGCCGTCTTCGGCGGCCACGCCTGCGCGTACGTGCCCTTCAACAAGGGCTTCTGCGACCACCTCGAGTCCCAGCTCTTCCCGCTCGAGACCTGGGGCCAGCGGTTCATCGCCGCCGAGCTCAAGCTCAGGCAGGACCCGCCCGAGCCCGGCTCGCGCGAGGCGACCTACTGGAAGTTCGTGGCGCGTAAGGACGGCACGGTCATCGACACGGCGATCAACCTCGCCTCCGGGCCCGAC
>CAJXPN010000269.1 GCA_913058025.1 uncultured Myxococcales bacterium
CGTCGGCAGCGTCAGATGTGTATAAGAGACAGGCATCGAGGAGGTCGAGGTCTTCGACGAGCTCGCGCCGGCGAACGACGAGGTCGAGCTGCCCGACGCGACCCGGAAGGTAGACGCCGCGCAGGCCGACGATCCCGCCGCGCAGGAGGTCGAGCCGATGCCCGAGATCGCGCCGGCGCCCGTCCACCAGCCGAAGGCCCAGCTCGAGCTGCTCGACGCGCTGCACGTGGCCGCGCCCGAGCCCGAGCCCCCGGCGACCTCCGAGGAGGAGCTCGAGCGCGAGCAGGCCGCCGAGAACGCGCGCGACGAGTACGAGTACAAGGCGTGGAAGGCCTCGAACGCGCTGTGGCGCGCGCTCGTGAGCGACGTCGTGTCCCACGCGGTCATGGGCGCCTACGAGGACGTGCTCGAGAAGAAGTTCGGGGTGGAGAGCTGGAGGGACGTCTCACCCGAGCAGATCCGCGAGGTCGCGCTCGCGCTCAAGCGGCGCGCGCGCACCCCGGCCGGGCTCAAGCTGATGAGCGAGCGCGAGGAGTTCATCCTCCATCAGCTCCCCGCGGTCCCCGAGGGCAGCTCGATGGACCGCACGCGCCGTGAGCTCTCGAGGCTCGTGCTCGAGGTCGCGCCCGAGGAGGTCTTCGAGGCGTTCATGAGGGTGTACCTGGAGCGCATGGACGCGGCCGAGATCACGGACGTGCCGGGCAAGTCGCTCGTGGCGCTGATGAGGAAGCTGCGCAAGCTGGCCGCGCTCGAGCGCCGCGAGCTGGTGTTCCGCGCCGTCGGCGTGGCCGACCACGAGGCGGCCTGAGCTCGGGAGGCGAGGCCCTCTCAGAGCTCCTTGGGCCTGATCATGGCCACGAGCTCCCACGAGTCGGGCGTCTTCGAGAGCTTCTTCCACGAGCCCTTCTTGGCCCGTAGGAGCGCGGCGTTCGCGGTCGTGAACGTCTCGGTCTGGCCGGAGAGGAACTCGAGCGCGGTCTCCAGGCCGGGGTTGTGGCCGAGGATGAGCGCGGGGCCGTCCTGGTCGTCGTCGAGCTCGGCGATGGCGCGTTGGAGCGCGCCGAGCTTGGCAAGGTAGAGGTCTCGCGTGAAGGAGACCGAGGTCTTGGAGAGCTCGGCCGCCATGCGCGCCCAGGTCTCGCGGGTCCGCTTCGCGTCCGAGCTCAGGACGATCGAGGGGGACCAGTCACGCTTGAAGATCTCGCGCGCCACGCGCGGAGCGTCCCGCTGGCCCCTCTTCTTGAGGGGGCGGTCGTGATCGCTGACCACACCCGAAGTCCAGGAGGACTTGGCGTGGCGCATCAATATGAGCCGTCGCATGCGCTCACTCGGCGGGAAGAGGGTGCGCCCGAAGGGGCGCGAGTGCGGGGTGAATATAGGGCGTGAACCTCGCCGGTTCAATCGGAGTATCGTGGCGGGTTGACGTGACGGGATCATGGTCTAGGTTGATCTGCCGCGGCGCCCGTGAGGTCCGCATGAGCACGCACGATGAACCCCCCCAAGCGAAGGAGCACGCGACGATGGCAGATCAGGAGACGTTGACGGGAGAGCACAAGTTCGAGGCCTCGGTGTCCGAGGTGTTGAGCCTGGTGATCAACTCACTGTACAGCAACGACGAGATCTTCTTGAGGGAGTTGATCTCGAACGCCTCGGACGCGCTGGACAAGGCGCGCTTCCGGGCGACCACGGAGTCCGGCTTGCTCGGTGAAGACACCGAGCTGCGCGTGCGCCTGGTCCCCGATCCGGAGGCGAACACGCTGACCATCGAGGACAACGGCGTCGGAATGACCGACGCCGAGCTCACGCAGAACCTCGGCACGATCGCCCACTCGGGCTCGCGCGCGTTCATCGAGCGCCTCAAGGAGGCGGCCTCGGCCGCCGAGGGCGAGTCGCCCTCGCTCATCGGCCAGTTCGGCGTCGGGTTCTACAGCGCGTTCCTCGTGGCCGACAAGGTCGACGTGGTCACGCGCTCGGTCGACTCCGACCAGGCCTGGCGCTGGTCGAGCGACGGCGTCTCCTCGTACACCATCGAGGCCTCCGATCGCACCGCGCGCGGCACCTCGATCACGCTCCACCTCAAGGACGAGGCGGTCGGTTACGCCCAGACCTGGCGCCTGCGCCAGCTCGTCGAGCGGTACTCCGACTACGTCGAGCACTGCATCGAGGCGCCCGCGCACACGCCCCCGGCCGAGGACGGCGAGGAGGCCTCTACCGAGGTCGTCTTCGAGCAGATCAACGAGGGCAACGCCATGTGGCGTCGCCCCGCCGAGGAGCTCGACGCCGAGCAGTACGAGGCGTTCTACAAGCACATGACCCACGACTGGGTCCCCCCGATGGGCCACGCGCACTTCAAGATGGAGGGCATGCAGCAGTTCACGGGCCTGCTCTTCATCCCCGGCCAGGCGCCCTTCGACCTCTACGACCCCGACGGCGACCACGGCATCAAGCTGTACGTGCGCCGGGTCTTCATCATGGAGGACTGCAAGGAGCTCGTGCCGCGCTGGCTCAGGTTCGTGCGCGGCGTGATCGACTCCGACGATCTGCCGCTCAACGTCTCCCGCGAGCTCCTCCAGGAGACCCGCGGCGCCCGCGCGATCAAGAAGCAGGTCACGCGCAAGGTGCTCGCCGCGCTCGAGGAGATGGTCGCCGACCGCCCCGAGGACTACGAGCAGTTCTGGTCGATGTTCGGGCGGGTCCTCAAGGAGGGCCTGCACATGGACAAGTCGCACGCGAAGTCGCTGGCGAAGCTGATGCGCTACGCGTCATCGACCCAGGACGGCATGACCTCGCTGGCCGACTACGTCGAGCGCATGCCCGAGGGTCAGCCCGCGATCTACTATGCGCTGGGCCAGTCCCAGAAGCTGCTCGCGGGCTCGCCCCACCTCGAGGCCCTGCGCAAGCGCGGCTACGAGGTCCTCTACATGACCGACGCGATCGACGAGTTCGCCGTGATCGGGATCGACGAGTTCGCCGAGCTCAAGCTCGTGTCGGTCACGGGTGAGGACCTGGACCTCGAGGACGAGGAGCAGACCGACGAGGAGAAGGCCGAGCGCAAGGAGCTCGAGAAGGGCCTCGAGGGCCTGACCGGGCGCTTCACGGAGGTCCTCGACGACCGCGTGCGCGAGGTCCGCGTGTCGGAGCGCCTCGAGGAGTCGCCGGTGTGCCTCGTGGTCCCCGAAGGTGGCCTGAGCGCGCACGTCGAGCGCGTGCTGCGTGCGAACGGTCAGGACGTGCCGGACACGAAGAGGATCCTCGAGGTGAACCCGGATCATCCGCTGATTCAGGACCTCCGCCAGCTCCAGGACGCAGGGAGCGCCGGGGACCAGGTCTCGGAGTGGATCGAGATGCTCTACGACCAGGCCCTCCTCACCGAGGGCAGCCCGATCGAGGACCCGTCGGGGTTCGCTCGCCGCGTGACCTCGCTGCTCCAGGGCGCGGCGAGCCGCGCCACGTCGAGCTGAGGGCTCAGGGCTTCTCGGCGGGCGCCTCGAGCGCCCGCTGAAGCTCCGCCTCGAGGGCGTCGATCGAGCCGGCGACGTCCTCGGCGTCGACCTCGGCGGCGGCCGCCTTCTTGATGGCCTCTTCCTCCTCGGGCGCGAGCGCGACCTCGTCGAACGCCTCGCGGTTCTCGCGCGCCTTGGCCTTGGCGACGACGTCCTCGGCGAGGACGCGCCGCGCGTTGGCGTCGAGCTTCCTGGTCACCGGTGCGCGGACCTCGGGCGAGGTCTCGGGCGTGGCCTCTGGCGTGCCTGTGTCACAGCCGAAGGCGAGGGGCGCGAGCGCGCAGACGAACCACCGCTTCATCACTCACCTCCCTTGGCCGGGGCGGCCTCTGTACCGTCGGCGGGCTTGGCCGCCTTGGCGGCTGCCCGGTCGACCTTGGCCGCGCGGATGCGGATCGTGGCGCGCGCGTGGCGCTTCGCCTCGAGCTTGTTCAGGCCCTTGGCGCGCGCGGCGAGGTCGGCGCCCTTGGCGTCTTCCTTCGCGAGCTGGGTCACGCGGTCGATCTTGGCGGTGTACCGGGCGTGGGTGCGCAGCTCCTCGAGGAGCATGTCGCGGCGCTCCTTCTCGGAGCCCAGGACGAGCTTGGCGCGCGCGCCGGAGCCTCCGAGCTCGTCGAGGCTCATGACTGGCGCGTCGTTCTTGCCCCCGCCGATGCCCAGGTTCTTGGCCTGCTTCGCGCGCCACTCGTCGGCGAACGTGTCACGCTCGGACTCGGACATGCCCTCGACGCGTTTGGTGACGCTGAGCATCGAGTCGGGTCCCGAGAGCAGCCCCTTGAGCGCGGGGTTCATGTTCTCTTGCGCGTTCGCGCCCATGCCGTTCATCTTGTTCGACTGTTCCTTTCGGAAGGTCTTGAAGTCCTTGGTTTTGTTTCCCTTCTTGGACTTCTTCGTGGCGGCGGGTTTTCCCTGAGCGCTCAACGCTGCGGGCGAGCCGAGCGAGAGGGCGAGCATGAGGAGGATGGCGCGGGTTCGCATGGAGACCTCGTGAGCGCGGTGGCGTGTGACATGGAGAGCATAACGCGAGGGCGCGCCGAGGCAAAGCGCGTGCGCCTCACGCGCTGCCATGGAACGCGGCGAGCGCGAGGAGATCGACGTCGGCGTCGAGCTCGGGGCACCCGCGCACCGAGACGTCGACGCCGCGCTGCCCCCAACGTGACGCGAGCAGCGCGTCGAGGCCGCGCTGGGTGAGGCGGTTGCCCTCCAGGTTCAGGCCCTCGAGCGCCGGCAGCCTGGCCTGCGCGAGCGCGAGCGCGCCTGCATCGGAGAGCCTGACGAAGCGCAACCCGAGCGTGGTCAGCGAGCCCGCGCGGGCGCTCGCTGCGACGCGGTGCGCGAGCGCGTCGCCGTCGAGCTCCTGCTGGATCGAGTGCTCCCCCATGCGGGTGAACGAGAGCGCGCGCAGGGAGGGGAGGCCGGGGTGGTCGAGCGCGAGGTTGGCGACGTCCGCGCGCACGCCGGGGGTCATCAGCTCGAGCTCGAGCAGGCGCTCGAGCGACCCGCGCTCGAGCAGCGAGGAGAGGAGCTCGCGGGCGCCGGGGCGAAGGCTCGAGAAGGACAGCGCGTCGAGGCCCTCGAAGAGCGCGCCGGCGCGCAGCGGCGCGAGCAGGCGGATCGCGCTCGCCCCCATCTGGACGCGTACGCGGGTGACGCCCTCCCAGGGGAAGGCGTCGGGCCAGCGCAGCGTCCCGTCGCCGATGGAGCGGAGGTCGCGGCGGCCGAGGTGGAGCGCGCGGCCCCAGCTCAGGTAGTGTGGCGCCTGCCCTGCGCGTTCGTAGACCCAGCGGCCGGGGAGCACGCGCAGGTCGTCGGGCCAGCGGCGGTCGAGCTGCTCGAGGACGTAGGGGGAGGCGAGCTCGTCGCGCTCGCGCGCGTCGGGCCAGGACTCGATCATGGCGCACAGCGTGGCCCACACGGGCCTGGAGGGTTCGCGCTGGGCGAGGCTGCGGAGGTCGCCGAAGGAGACGCCGGACATGTCGAATGTCCTTGGAGTTCAGGTGCTTGAGGATGGTCAGAGCTCGGAGAGCCCAAGGTAGAGGCGGCGCAGGTCGGTGTCGAGGCGCACGGCCCAGCCGATCGACGCGTTCTCGAGCGCGTTGACCTCGCGCTCCCAGCGCACGAGCTCCCGGCGCCAGTCGCGCAGGTTCGCTCGCGTCTGCGCGATCTGCTCGGGGCCGAACTCACCGAGGGTGGCGTCGGTCTTGTTGCGCACCCGCCGCAACGTGGCGCGCTCCTGGGCGAGGCGCTCGCGGCTCTGGCGGGCGAGGTCGGGGATCTTGACGACGCGCGCGCGCAGCGTGTCGCGAAGGGCGCGCGTCTGGTCGACGCGCGCGAGCCTTGCGGCGATGGCGCGGGCCTGCGCGTCGGGGAGCTTCTCGAGCGCGCTGGCGAGCGGCGCGAGCGCGACGGGTGAGCAGTCGACGCGCGCGCCGAAGGGGGCGAAGAGCGCTCGCCCGGGCGGGTCGACCTGCTCGGGCTCGTCGAAGAGGAAGCCGCGCCGGACGGGGCCGCCGGCGTCGGTCACGTAGGAGGCGTCCTCGTTGAGGCAGGAGACGGCGGCGAGCTTGAAGAGCGAGCGCGGAGCGGGCGGCGCGAGGTCGGCGGGGGCGCCCTCGAGGGCGTCCTTGCTGGCGTCGGAGATGCGGGCGAGGTCGCGGAGCATGACGAGCCGGATGTCGCGGGCGCGGTTGGCGCCGCCGGACGCGACGGCGCGCTCGGCGGTGAGCTCCCTCGCTGGCGCGCTGGGGAAGAGCGCGGCGCAGGCGGTCAGGGAGAGGGCGAGGAGCGGGAGGATGTGACGCGGTGGGGTCACGGGCGCGCGCCCTCGTCGTCAGCGGGAGGCTCCGGGTCGCCCGCGGCGGGCATGGGCGGGAGCTCGGAGACGTCGGGCAGCAGGATGATCTC
>CAJXPN010000270.1 GCA_913058025.1 uncultured Myxococcales bacterium
CGAGATTTCTGCCTGTCTCGTGGGCTCGGAGATGTGTATAAGAGACAGACACAGGCTCACTCGTGACCGCCACGCTCACGGCGGATCAGACGTCCGTCCTCGAGAACGACGAGGTCATGCTGACCTGGGCCACGACCAACGCGACCTCGATCACGATCGCGGGGCCGAGCGGTACTCCCCTCGACCTCGGCACACAGCCTGTCTCGGGTGGCACGGTCTCCGTCTTCCCGCTCGGCTCCCCGACCACGACGTACACGATCACCGCCCAGGGCTTCGGCGGCCCGATCACCCAGGACGTCGTCATCACGGTGGATCCTCGAGTCAGCGCGACCTTCTTCTCCAACAGCACCATCGTCCCTGTTGAGGTCCCGGCGCGTGACGTCACCCTCACGTGGACGACGGGCGCCGCCGCGAGCGTGTCGATCGAGGCGCTCGCGGGAGGCGTCACCTCCAACGTCGACGTCAGCGGCAAGATCGTCGCCGGCGACACCGTCATCGTCAACCCCAGCGAGACCACCGTCTACACGCTGACGGCGTTGGGCCTCGCGGGCGATCAGACGACCTCGCAGGTCACCGTGCAGGTCTACGAGCCCGCGAATGTCATCAGCTTCACGGCCAGCGCCACGACCATCGACGCCGGTGAGACCACGCGCCTTTCCTGGCAGACCAGCGGCGCGACCTCTCTGAGCATCAACGACTCCTCGACGGGTCAGGCGCTCGACCTGACGGGCAAGGACCTCGGCGCCGACTTCGTCGACGTCCGCCTCGAGCAGTCCTCGCTGTTCACCCTCACCGCCACTGGCGTCAACGCGTCGAACGACAGCGACAGCCTGATCATCACGGCGCGCGCCGCGCCGCTCCAGATCACCGAGATCATGTACAACCCGAGCGGCACCGACGACCAGAAGGAGTGGGTCGAGCTCTACAACGCCGGCGACAACTCCATCGACCTCGCCAACTACAGCCTCGGCGCTGGCGCCAGCGACTACGCCGCGACCACGCTCGCGCTCAGCGGGACCATCCCCGCCCGCGGCTGCATCGTCGTCGGGGGGCCCGACTCCGGCCCCGACAACGGCAACCCCGGGCTCTTCGCTCAGGAGGTCGACTTCAACCCCGACCTCGAGAGCAACGCTGGCGTGGCCATCATCTACAACGGCGACCCGGCTGGCAGCGAGCTCGTCGACACCGTCGTCTACGGCGCCGCCGCCCCCGGGCTGCTCAGCGAGGTGGGCGGCCAGGACAACGAGGTCTCCCCCGGCGTCCTGAGTCAGGGCTCTTCCATCGCGCGCGTCTCATCGACGACGGACGTCTTCGAGGTCCTCACGACCCCGACGCCCGGGCGCTGCCTCCAGCTCTCGAGCGCCACGCCCATCACGCCTCAGAGCGCCCCCACGGGCGCTACCGGTCAGGTCACCGTCGAGGGCTACGCGCTCACGCCCGACCTCGTCGAGATCGCGATCGGCGCGACCACGCTCTCGAACTGCGCCGTGGGTGCCGACCCCGACACCGTCACCTGTGACTACGTGCCCACCCCCGCCGAGGTCGGCGACGTCGCGCTCACCGCCACGCGCGCCTTCGACTACGCGCCCGATGGCTCGGGCGGCCTCAGCGTCAACCCCCGCCCGGTGCCCGCTCAGACCTCTCAGTCGGTCGCCGATGTGTTCTTCTTCACCGACACCATCGCCGACCCGGGCGCGTCGTTCGGTTGCAGCATCGACCCTATCGGCGTCTCGGGCTCGCAGGTCGGCACACCCGTGCTCGCCTCGGGCAAGTTCTTCCTGGATGGCTTCACCAACGCGGCGCCGACCCCGTTCGTACCGGCCGCGACCGTCGTGGAGATCGGCTACGTCGCCACCGGCCAGGATCCCGCGCTCGTCTTCGACGCCGTCACCGCGCTCGCCAGCCAGGGGCTCCTGTTCAGCCCTGACGTCTTCTACGAGGCGGGCCTGAACTCGATGACGTCCATCGACGCCGACATCTTCATGCGCGTGAGCATCGACGGCGGAGACTCCTTCGTCTACTGCGACGCGGCCCCCGCGAGCTACGGCAGCGACGACGGATACTCCTCCGCCGACGCGGTCTCCTACGACTGGCAGTGACCCCATGAAGACATGCGCGCGGGTTTACACCCGCGCGCCGCTGTGCGATGCGCTTGAGGGCGGTTCCTTACTGGGGCCGCCCTCTCGCTTTTTCCGAACACCGAGGACTCGGCCGTGAGACCTGGCACCTTCATCAAAGACACCTCTCGGCTCGAAGAGCGCTTCGAGATCCAGCGCCTCCTCGACTCCGGCAAGAGCTACCAGATCGCGCTCGCGCAGGACGGACACCTCGAGTCCAAGCGCGTGTGCGTCAAGGCGATCGAGTACGAGACCGCCTACGCTCAGGACCCAGACTACATTCAGGGCCGCCGCGACGCGCTCCGCACCGAGCTCGAGTTCCTCGCGCTCCCCGTGCACCTGCTCCCCGAGCCGCTCGACTGGCTCGAGCTCGGCGAGTCGCCCGTGGGCGACCCGCCCGAGCCCGCGCTCGTCTACGAGTACCAGCATGGCGAGACCCTCCACGAGCTCATCACCACGCGCTTCCCCGACGGGATGAACCCACAGCGCGCGCTGCGCCTCTTCCGCGAGCTCGTCCTGTTCGCCGGTGAGCTCCACGACAGGAAATGGGTCTTCCGTGACTTCGACCCGCGCCACGTCATCGTCTCCGATGACGACGTGCTCCACATCGTCGGGTGCGGCAACGCGGTAAAGCGTGGCGAGCGCATGAACGTGTACAAGATGAACACGAACCCGGCGTACACCGCGCCCGAGATCCGTCAGGAGCTCAGCGGCAAGGTCGTGCGGCCCGCGTGCGACTTCTATTCGCTGGGGTGCCTCTTCTCGTTCATGCTCACTGGCGTCGAGCCGACGTCCACGGCCGAGGCGCCGCTGGAGGCCGACGCCTACGACGCGCTCCGAGAGCAGCTCCCCACCTCCCACAGGTTGATCGTCGCGCGCTGCCTCCAGCCGATCGCGCACAACCGCTTCAACAAGGCCGCCGACCTGGCCGCGTTCTGCCTCCCCGACAACCTCCCCACCGCGACCTCCGAGGGGTTCGGTCTGCTCGCCTTGCCGATGCCCTGGGAGGGTCCCGAGGACGCGAACAACCGCGCCGTCCGGTCGAAGCTCTCGAACGGTCCGCTCGTGAGCTCCAAGCCTGCGCGTGAGCAGCCGCCTCGTGCGGGCTCCCGCGTTCAGCCCCCCCCCGGTCCTCTCGATGCGCCCAGGCCCGAGGAAGGCGCCGTCGTCGTGGCGCCCGAGACCGCGCCCGCGAAGCCCGAGGGCGCCGAGTCTAAGACCCAGGCCGTGACGCTCATCGTCGCGTTCGTGATCTTCTCCGGGATCATGTTCGTCCTCGCAGTGGGGACCTTCTTCATACTCATGGCGCTGGGCATGGTCTGAGCGACGGGCGGGTCGCGGACGCAGAAGAGGCGGTGGGTTGCTCTCGATGAGAGCAGCTCACCGCCTCTTCTCGTTCTGGCGCGGCCCGCGCGGGCCGCGTCTTCGGTTCACTCGGACTCGTCGTCCGGGTCGTTGGGGTTCTCGAAGTGGAGGAGGTCGTCTCCGTCCTCGTCGATGCCCACGGTCACGCGGATGGTGTCGCCCTCGACGAACTTGCCCTCGAGGATCTCGATGGCGAGCGGCTGTTGGAGGTGCTCGGCGAAGGAGCGCTTGAGCGGACGCGCGCCGTACTCGGGTTCGAAGCCGTTCTCGGCGAGGAAGAGGAGCGCCTCGGGCGCCAGATCCAGCGTCATGCGCTGCTCGTCGAGCAGCTTCTGGGTCTTGCGCTCCTGGATCTTGGCGATCTTGGTGATGTCGCCGAGGTCGAGCGCGCGGAAGGCGATCTTGTCGTCGAGGCGGTTGAGGAACTCGGGGCGGAAGTTCTCACGCAGGACCATCTCGATGGTCTCGTCGAGCTCCTCCTGTGAGAACTCCTCCTGCTGGGTGATCTCCATGATGCGCTGGGAGCCCACGTTCGAGGTCAGGATCACGAGCGTGTTCGTGAAGTCGATGCGGCGACCCTGGCTGTCGCTCAGGCGGCCCTCGTCCATGACCTGGAGCAGGATGTTGAAGACGTCGGGGTGTGCCTTCTCGGCCTCGTCGAAGAGCACGACGGAGTAGGGCTTGGTGCGCACGGCCTCGGTGAGCACGCCGCCGCTCTCGCTGCCCACGTAGCCCTTCGCCGAGCCGATGAGCGTGTTGACCTTGGACTGCTCCATGTACTCCGACATGTCGATGCGCACGATCGCGTCCTCGTCGTCGAAGAGGAACTCGGCGATCGCCTTGGCGAGCTCGGTCTTTCCGACGCCTGTGGGGCCGACGAAGAGGAAGTTGCCGATCGGGCGGTTCGGGTCCTGGAGGCCGGCGCGTGAGGTCTGGACCTTGGTCGAGATGATGTCCACGGCCATGTCCTGGCCGATCACCCGCTCCTTGAGGCGTTCGGGCATGAGGAGCAGCTTTTCGCGCTCGGACTCGACCATCTTCGAGACGGGGATGCCGGTCCAGTCGCCGATGACCGCGGCGATGTCCGTCTCGTCGACGTAGTCCTTGAGCAGGCGAGGTCCGGCGAGCAGCGCGTTGTGCTCGTCGTTCACGCGGTCGATCTCGGCCTTGATCTTGGGGAGCACGGAGTACTTGAGCTCCGCGGCGCGCCCGAGCTCTCCCTTGCGCTGTGCCTCCTCCATCTCCTTCTGCGCGGCCTCGTACTCTTCCTTCTTGCCCGTCACGTCGTCGAGGATGCCCTTCTCACGCTCCCACTGCCCACGCAGCGTGGCGGCGCGCTCGTTGATGCTCTCGAGCTCGGTCGCGATGCGCGTACGCGCGTCGTCGGCGTCCAGGCCCGTCTCGTTCTCGAGCGCTCCGCGCTCGATCTCGAGGCCGGTCGCGCGGCGCTCGAGCTCGTCGAGTTCGGTCGGCTTGGAGTCGATCTCGATGCGCAGGCGGCTCGCGGCCTCGTCGATCGCGTCGATCGCCTTGTCCGGGAGCGCGCGGTCCGGGATGTAGCGCGCGGTCATCTTCGTCGCCGCGATGAGCGCCTGGTCGGTGATCTGGACGTTGTGGTGGATCTCGTAGGCCTGCTTGATGCCGCGAAGGATCGACACGCAGCCGTCGACGTCGGGCTCCTCCACGAGGATCGGCTGGAAGCGTCGCTCGAGCGCCGGGTCCTTCTCGATCGACTGGCGGTACTCCTCGACCGTGGTCGTGCCGATGAGGCTGATCAGGCCGCGCGCGAGCGCCGGTTTGAGGAGCCCCGCGGCGTCGGAGCTTCCGTCACCGCCGGCGCCCACGATCGTGTGGAGTTCGTCGATGAACAGGATGATCTGGCCATCGCTTGCGATGATCTCGTCGATGACCGTCTTTACACGCTGCTCGAACTGACCGCGAAGGCTCGTGCCCGCGACCAGCGCGCCCACGTCCAGGCTCATCAGCTTCTTGCCGCGCAGCCCCACGGGGACGTCGTCGGCGACGAGGCGCTGCGCCAGCGCCTCCACGATCGCCGTCTTGCCCACGCCCGGCGCGCCCAGAACGACAGGGTTGTTCTTGGTCTTGCGGCTGAGCACCTGGATGATGCGGCGCAGCTCCTGGTCGCGTCCGATGATGCGCTGGAGCTCGCCGTCCGCGGCGAGCTGGGTCATGTCCGTGGCGTACTGCTTGAGCGTGTCCGAGCCCGCGCCTCCAGAAGTCGTGACCTTCTTGCCCTTGCGCATCGTCTTGAGCGCCTCACGCAGTTTCTCCGCGGTCGCCCCCGACTCACGCAGCAGCTTCCCCGCGTAACCCTTGCGCGCCGTGCTCATCGCGATGAGCACGTGACCGAGCGTGACGTAGTCGTCGCCGAAGTCCTTCGACTCCTTGCCCGCGTCCTCGAGCGTGTCCAGCAGCGCTCTCCCTACGAGCACCTGGCTGCGTCGCTGGTAGCCCTTGGGCATCAACTCGAGCTCGTCGATCAGCTTGCGTCCGAGGCGCTTCGTGTCGACGTCGAGCTCCTGGAGCGCCTGGAGCGCGAGGTTGTCGTCCCCCTCTCGCTCGAGGATCGCCGTCAGGGTGTGCTCCGCGTCCACGTTGTCGTGGCGCAGCGTCGACGCAAGACTCTGCGCGCGCTCGAGCACTTTCTTGGCAGGCGTCGTGAACTTCGAGAGGTCGAACTTCGTGGTCATCGCGTCCTCGGCTTTGGCTTCGGTGATCCGGTCCCTGCCGCGCCGCCCGCGCGAGCGATCTCCGACGTCTCCGTCGTGTGATCGCTCGTCGTCGTCCGCGCGTCGTCCGGTGGTGTTCTTTAATGCGCTAAGCGGCGAGATTGTCGCGAGCGGCGCGCGCGAGCGCCTGTCTCTTATACACATCTCCGAGCCCACGAGACAGGCAG